>JANNWA010000664.1:0-23808 GCA_031408275.1 Pseudomonadota bacterium | reverse complement strand
GGCTGCGACAAACAGTGGCGCGAGGACGTACATCGAAGCCGCCAGCAGGAAAACCGACAGCAGCGACCCGAAGAACACCACGCCGCCGCGATGCACCGCCTGCGCGAGTCCGGCAGCGGAAGAGCCTTCGGACAGTGCCAGCCCAAGGCCCCAGGACAAGGCCGGTATGCACGCCATTGGAAGCACGAACCCCGTCAACAGGGAGCGCTGATTCAATACTTCGCCGCGTATCGCCTGCCACTCGGCGCCCGGCTGCAGAGTCAGCCGTACGGCCCGCCGGAGCGCCTTCTTCACCTCCTCAGCCCGCCGCAGCGGCGAGATAGAGGCGGATCTTGAGGACGATCAGGATCGCCTCGATGACGAGGAGGAAGAACAGCGCGAGGAACCCGATATGCGCGTCGATGATGAAGCGCGGGGCGATGAAGCGCGTCGCTTTCATGATCGGCGATGTGACGGTCTTGAGCAACGTATAGGCAAAATTCTTGTCGCGAGTCGACCCGGCGAGCACAAACAACGCGGCCTGCCCTATGAGCGCCATCAGGGCGACTTCATTGAGGCCCTTGAGGATCACCACAATCTGGTAGGTCATGAAGCCTTCACCGCCTCGGGTTTGCCGGTTGCCCGAGTAAGGTGCAGCGCCATTTTCGGGTCAAACCGGTCGAGATGCGCGACCACCTCCGCGAGCTTGTCCCGGCGGTTGAGAGTGAAATACGCCATGCCAAGTTCATACCAAGCGTGTCCGTTCATCGGCTGCAGCTCGGAGGCGCGCTCCAGGGCCTGTGAGGCATCTTCGTGCCTCCCTAGCGATGTCAATGCAAGCCCCATCCCGTACCAGGCCCGATCGATCTTCGGATTGAGGCGCACTGACTCCGAGAATGCCCGGACAGCGGCCTCGTATTGGTTCTGCAGGTGCAGCACGTATCCGAGGTTGAAAAGCAGGACGGGGTTGTCCGGGTCGAGCCGCAATGCGGCCTCGAACTGCTGCGCGGCAAGGTGGTGCCGCCCAAGCCTCCCATACAGGAAGCCGAGCGCGCTGACCGCGCGCAGGTAGGACGGATCGATGCGCAGCGCCGCCTGCAGCTCGGCCATTGCCTGCTCCTCCCGCCTGAACAAGGCGAGCAGTCGCGAGCGTTGATAGTGCCACCAAGGGGTCGATTGCATGCTTGCGCACTCTAGCAGAATGGTTCGGCAAAAAAATTTCCGGGCCCGACAAAGACAAAGCCCGCCGAAGCGGGCTTTGTCCGGTACTGCTGGTACAGGCTGCTAGGCGGCCTGGGTATTGATGTCGCCCTTCAGGTGCGGGTAGCGCACATGGTCTACCAGTTCCTGCACGGCCTTGGAAGGCTCCGGCGTCAAGAGGCTCACGATGATGATCGTGATGATCCCGACCGGCACGCCGAACACACCGGCCGAAATCGGCGCCATGTTGAACCACTGGTTCGCCGCCACGCCGCCAAAGAACGGATAGGTCTGGACCATGTAGTACATGCACAGCGCGAGTCCCGCCAGCATGCCGACGATAGCGCCCCACTTGTTGGCGCGTCGCCAGAACACCCCGAGCACCAGGGCCGGGAAGAACGCGGAGGCTGCGAGTGAGAACGCAGCACCGACCAGGAACAGGATGTCTCCGGGTTTCAGCGAAGTCACGTAGGCCGCAAACAGCGCCACGATCACCAGCAAGGCTTTCGACACCGAAACACGGCGGGCCGTCGACGCGTTCGGATCGATCATCTTGTAATAGAGGTCATGTGACAGCGCGTTGGCGATGGTCAGCAGCAGGCCGTCCGCGGTCGACAGCGCCGCAGCCAGGCCGCCCGCCGCAACCAGGCCGGATACCACGTATGGCAGGCCTGCAATCTCCGGCGTCGCCAGCACGATGACGTCCGTGCCCAGCACGATTTCAGCCAGCTGCACGATGCCGTCGCCGTTGATGTCGGTGATGGACAACAAGGTTGGATCGACTTTCGCCCAGTTGGCTGCCCAGGCCGGCAACGCGGAGAAATTACTCCCGACGAGGAAGTAATACACGTCGTACTTCGCCAGCACCGCAAGCGCTGGGGCGGTGAAGTACAGCAGGAAGATGAAGAACAGCGACCAGAACACCGACTGCCGCGCCTGCCTCACGCTGGGCGTCGTGTAGTAGCGCATCAGGATGTGCGGCAATGCAGCCGTGCCGAACATCATGCAGAACACGATGCCAAGGAAGTTATTGCGCGCGACGTTCTGCGCAGCCTCATCCTTGCCCGGGAACGGCTGGGCGTGCGGCCGTGGTGGCGCCGCTCGCGCAGCAAGGCCCTTGTCCTTGTTCCATTGCGCCTTGGCTGCGTCCGCATCCTTCGGATAGGCGGCCAGCGCCTTTTCGGCGGCTGCGACCTTCTCCGGTGCCGCGTTATCGGCCTTTAGCTTGGCGACATTGCCTTCCAGGTCCGCCTTGCCTTTGGCATAGCCAGCTGCAGGATCCTTGAGTCCCGCATTGGCCGCATCCGCCCTGGCCTTGAAAATCCCGCGGACTTCGAGTTCCTTGGGATCCTTGGTCAGTTCCTGCTCCTTCGCCGTCACCTTCTGCAGCACCTGCCCGTAGGCGATCTGCGGGATCGGGTTGCCGGTGTGCTTCATCGACAGCCAGACCACCGGGGTCAGGTAGGCGATGATCAGGATGATGTACTGGGCCACCTGGGTCCAGGTCACCGCGCGCATTCCGCCGAGGAACGAGCACACCAGGATGCCGCCCAAGCCGACGAACACGCCGACGCCGAACTCCAGGCCCGTGAACCGGCTGGTGATCAGGCCAACGCCGTAGATCTGCGCCACCACGTACGTGAACGAGCACAGGATCGCCGCGAAGATGCCGACGCTGCGCACGATGTTGCCGCCGTAGCGCTCGCCGAGGAAGTCGGGAATCGTGAACTGGCCGAACTTGCGCAGGTACGGCGCAAGGAACAGCGCCACCAGCACGTAGCCGCCGGTCCAACCCATCACGAAGGCCAGGCCGTCGAAGCCGGACAGGTACAGCGTACCCGCCATGCCGATGAAGGAAGCCGCGCTCATCCAGTCCGCGCCGGTCGCCATGCCGTTGAAGAAGGCTGGTACACGCCGTCCCGCAACGTAGTACTCCGCGGCGTCCACCGTGCGGCTCATGATGCCGATGCCTGCGTACAGGGCGATTGTGGCGAACAGGAACCAGTACCCGATCCAGGCGCGCGACATGCCCATCTGCTCGGCGATCGCGAGGAACGCGAGGAAGACCAGGAACCCGCCGGTGTACCAGGTGTAGTACTTCTTAAGCTGGGCTTTAAAAGCCTTGTGACCCATCACGTCGGCATTCATTCGTCTTCTCCCTCTTGCACGCCGTACTCAATGTCAAGCTTGTTCATGTAGTGCTGGTAGTACCAGATGATCGCCACATAAATAGCGAGCGATCCCTGGGCCGACATGTAGAAGCCCAATGGGAAGCCGAAGATGTTGATTGAGTTTAGTTCGCGCGCGTACCATCCTTCGACGAACGTCACTACGAACCAGATGAACAGCAGTATTGCGGTGACGACCAGGTTCTTGTGCCAGTACTCCTGGTGCTTCTGGGTCAACTCCATGAGTCCCCTCCCTGTTTGCAAAACGAAAATAAGACGATCTTGTTTTTCTGACCGGATGCCCGATCTTGTCACTGCAAAAGATATTTGCAAACTCTTACATGAGTCTTACGCGAGCCTATCAAATTCGGGGACGGGAGGGCGCGAAACGCGCGCCAACTCGTTGTGCGTCGCACAACATCAAACTCAAAATTTCCGGCAGCCCGGCCCCTTTCGCCCCGTTTTGCTAGACTCCGCGCCGGGAGAAACACATGCACATACTGGTAGCCGAAGATCACCCGAGCGTGGCCGAAGCCGTGGTTCGATCGCTGCGCAAGTCGGGCTACGCGGTCGACCAGGTTCAGGACGGCGAAGAGGCCGAGGCAGCGCTGGAGGCCAACGATTTCGACCTGCTCATCCTCGACATCGGGCTGCCCAAACGCTCCGGGCTCGAGGTGCTCAAGCGCCTCAGGTCGCGCAAGTCCGCCATGCCGGTGCTCATTCTCACGGCCCTGGACAGCGTCAAGGACCTGGTGGCCGGCCTGGATGCGGGCGCCGATGATTACCTCGCCAAGCCGTTCGAATTCGAGGTGCTCGAGGCGCGCGTGCGCGCGCTGATGCGCCGCGGGATGGCCGGCGGTTCCACACTGATCCGACATGGCCCCCTCACCTACGACGAGACCGGGCGCGTGGCCAGCCTGAACGGCGAGCCGATCGAACTTTCCGCGCGCGAACTCGGCCTGCTCGAGATCCTCCTCAGGCGCGCCGGGCGCCTGGTGTCGAAGGACCAGCTCGTCAGCCACTTGTGCGAGTGGGGGGAAGAGGTGTCGGGAAACGCGATCGAGGTCTACGTCCACCGGCTGCGGAGAAAGCTCGAGCCCGACGGCGTGCGGATCGTTACCGTGCGCGGACTCGGCTACCGGCTGGAAAACCGCGACTCCGCTTGATCATCTCCGCTTAGTCATCCCGGCGGCCGTGCCCCGGCCGGCAGGGTGAACGAGAAACGCGCGCCGGCGCCCGCCCGGCTGTCCACCCACATCCGCCCGCCGAAGTGCGCCACGATCTGGCGGCTGATGTGCAGGCCGAGGCCGCTGCCTCGCGGCCGGTCGGCGGGTGCGTCCCCGCTCTGGTAGAACTTGCTGAAGACCGCTTCATGGTCCTCGGCGACGATGCCGAGGCCATTGTCGCTGACGTCCACCTGCACGCTCCCGTCCCGCTCGTAGAGCGAGATCTCGATCCGCCCGTTCGTCGCAGCGCAAAACTTGGCTGCGTTGGAAAGCAGGTTCAGCACGACCTGGATCATGCGGTCCAGGTCGGCGGTGACGCTCGAAACGTGCTCCGGCAGGCGGGCCTCCACGTGGATGCTCTTCTCTTTGAAAAGCTGGTCCATGGCAGCGAGCGTGTCGGAGATCACTTCCTTCATGTCGATCCGGGACTCCGCCCAGTCGGCCTTGCCCGATTCCAGCTTGGCGAGGTCGAGTACCTCGTTGATGAGGCGCGTGAGCCGTTCGGCCTCCTTGGTGATGATCCCCAGGAACCGCCGGCGCTTGTCGGCCTCCAGGTCGGGCTCGTCGAGCAGGATCTCGGTAAAGGCGCGGATGGCGGTGAGTGGCGTGCGCAGCTCGTGCGTCACCGTGGAGACGAAATCGTCCTTCAACTTGTCGAGCTCCTTCAACCGCTCGTTGGCCTCGCGCAACTCGGCCGTCGCCGATTCCAGCTCGCGCGATTTCTGCTCGAGCCGGTGGCTGTAGACCACCACCTGCGACGCCTCGTCGAGGATCGCGCGCACCTCGTCGATGGTGAGGGCATCCTCGGTCACCACCGAGGCCACCATCACGCGCGCCGAGGCGGCGCCGATTGCGCCGCCGAGCTGGACCTCGACGTAGTGCACCAGCGCCGCATCGGCGACCAGGCGCTCGTCAGGCCAGCGCAATCCCCGGGCGGCGGCGTACTCCCGGAATACCGCGTCCGCCGACTCGGCGCCCAGAAACCGCGCAAGGAGGTTGTAGAGGTCTGGAACGGAAGCCGTGCCGCGCCAGAAGCGCGCGCCGCCGGTCTCTCCGTCCTGCTTGAAGACGTCCACGAACAGGCTGGCTTGCCGGTGCTCCTCCGCGCTGGGCAGTCGCCAAAGCGAAAAAAGCACGTAGGCGCCGATGTTGGCTACCATGCTCCAGATCATTGAGTGGGTGATCTGGTCCAGGCCCGACAGCCCGAACAATTGCAGCGGCCTGAGCAATTCGAGGTCGAACGGCCCCCGCTCAAGAAATCCGATGGGCACCCACCCGGAGCGCGCCAGCGCCGGCAGCAGCAGCGTGTAGAACCACACCCCGAAGCCCGCGAGCAGCCCCGCCAGAGCGCCCAGCCGGGTGCCGTCCTTCCAGAAGATCCCGCCCAGGATCGCGGGCGCGAACTGCGCGACAGCAGCAAACGATATTAGCCCGATCGACACCAGCGCGTAGGCCTCGCCGGCAAGCTTGTAGTACAGGTACCCCAGCAGCAGGATCAGCACGATCGCACCGCGGCGGATCGCAAGCAGCAGGCCGGTGAGGTCGGGGCGCTCGTTAAGGCGCAGGCCACGCATGCGCAGCAGGACCGGCATGACGAGGTCATTGCACACCATGGTCGACAGCGCGATGGTCTCGACGATCACCATGCCCGTCGCCGCGGACAGGCCGCCGATGAAGACCAGCAGCGCGAGCAGCTCCTGCTTCTCCGCCATGGGCAACGTGAGCACGAAAGTGTCCGCGTCCACGCTGCCGTCCGGGAAACGCAACAGGCCGCCGAACGCGATCGGCAGGACGAACACGTTGATCGCCAGCATGTAGAGGGGAAACAGCCAGATCGCCTTGTTGAGGTGCTTCTCGTCGACGTTCTCGATCACCGTCATCTGGAACTGGCGCGGCAGGAACATGATCGCCATCATCGACAGGATCGTGAGCCAGGCCCAGCTCGCGTAGCCCCCGCCGACGCCCTCGAACGGCGTCATCATGGCCCGCATGTTCGGCTCGGCGGAGGCGCGCGCGAACAGATCCCCGAACCCGTCGTACATTCCAAAAGTGACAAACAGCCCCACTGCAACGAACGCCACCAGTTTCACCAGCGATTCGAACGCGATCGCGGCCACCAGCCCCGGGTGGTGCTCTGACGCGTCGAGGTGGCGGGTGCCGAACGCGATCGTGAAAGCGGCGAGGATGAGCGCGACCCACAGCGCGGTATCCTCCCTGCCCTGCACTGCGCCGACGCTGTCCGGCATGGCGATCTGGGGATACTGCACGAGAATCGTGACACTGCTGGCTACGGCCTTCAACTGCAGCGAGATGTACGGGAGGATCCCGATTACCGCGATGATCGTGACGACGCCGCCGAGCAGCGCGCTCTTGCCGTAGCGGGAGGCGATGAAATCGGCAAGGGACGTTATGCGGTTCTGCTTGGAGATGCGCAGGATCTTGCGCATCACCACCCACCACAGCGCGATCATCAGGGTCGGCCCGATGTAGATCGGCAGGAATCCGACGCCGTCGCTTGCCGCACGGCCCACGCTGCCGTAGAAGGTCCACGCGGTGGCGTATACGGCGAGCGAAAGGCTGTAGATGTAAGGGCTTGCGATGATCGAGCGGCCCGCGTCGGCGCGCTTGTCGGCGTAATAGGCGATCGCGAACAGCAGCCCGAGATACGCGAAAGACGTAAGGATGATGACGGGGCCGTTCAGCATGGGAACGCCGCTTCGCTATCGTCCCGGCTCAGGCGCCGGCATCGACCACGAGTGCCATCAGCGCGATCAACACCGCCCACGCGAGGAAAATGTAGGCATACAGCAGTGGAACGCCGAACACCGTGCTTGGGACGTTGAAGAGCGCGAGGACGGGAAAATTGAACAACAGCGCACCGAGCATGCAAAGTGCGCCCAGTCGCTGGCCCTTGCGTTCAGGATCACTCATGCGGCTCCCCTCGTCCGGTGGGTACTGTACCAACAATCGGGTCTCGGACAGCGATTCTCGTGGCACCTCCGGCCGCTATCTTGCCGTACCCAGCCAGTGCCCGCCGTCGGCCGCGCCCATGACCTCCGCGCAGGTGCGCGCCCCCTGGCCGCGCGCCCTGTCCAACAGCACCTGGAATAGCAGTCCCGTGGCATAGGCGTCGGACAACGCGTCGTGGCGGACGGGATTCTCGATCCCGAACAGCGTGAGCCAGTCGTCGAGCGCCTTGCAGCGACGCGCCTCGGCCGGGTAAAGGGCCGGCGCGAGTGCGGCGAGGTCGAGCCAGCGGTTCGCAAGCTTCAGCCCCGCGCCCCGGAATGCGCGCTTGAGCAAGGCCTGGTCGAACGGCGCGTGGAACGCCACCAGCGGAGCCTCGGCTGCATAGGACGCGAAGCGGAGAAGCCCCTCGGCGCATTCCACACCCCCAAGCTGCTCGCCGCGGGAAATCCCGTGAATGACGATGTTCGCGGGTTCGCTCGACGCGTCCTGCCGCAGCACGACCGAGAACCCGGCGCCCACGGCCACCCGTCCGCCCTCCACCGTCACGGCACCGATCGACAGCAGGCGATCGGTGCGCGGATCGAGGCCCGAGGATTCGCAGTCCACCACCACCCAGCGCGCGCCATCCGCATCCGCCGCATGGCTCCCAGCGAAAAAACGACGAAACCAGTTCACCACCGCGCCCGCCTCAGAGCTGGTAGTCCAGGCGAATGCGATCCTGCAGCTTTACCGCCTGGCGGAAAGCCTCCTTCAGGATGCGCCGGTCGAGCGCATTGATCGAATCCGGCGCGACGCGATTCTCCCCCCCTGTCCGCGGTTGCGGCTTCAGGTACTGGTGCCTGACCCGCAGCGTCTGGATGAACTGGAACGCGTCGATTGCGGCCGATGCTTCCTCCGGCGGGAGGGCGCCCGACTCGCCGGCCGCGCGCAGGCGGGCTGCCGTGCCGGTGTCGGAAACGCGATGCGCCAGCGCATAGATCCGCGCGACGTCAACGAAGGGCCGGGTGCCGAACTTCTTCAGGTCGATCGTGTCGGGAAACTCCGCCGAATCGTCGGTGACGAAATCCCGGAACAGGCCGATGGGCGGCTTCACCTGCAGCGCGTTGCCGGTCATCCCGCGCAGGAACGCCGGATTGCCGGCCGCCTGCTCGAGCACCGCCTCGCGCAACTCCCCTGCCAGGACGCCATCGCCCGCAAGCGCGCGAAAATCGAAAAAGATCGCCGCGTTCAGGAGCGCCTGCGGATCGGTGTTGCGGATCCAGTCCGAAAACGCAGCGCGCCACTCGCCGAGCGTGAGGCACCACTTGGGGTTGCGCGCCATGATGTCGCCCTTGCAGAGCGGGAAACCGCAGGCGTCGAGCCCCTCGTTGACTTCGCCGGCGAAAGCGAGGAACGCCGCATGGTCCGGTGCCGTGCCTTGCGCCGGGTCCAGGATCAGCGCGTTGTCCTGGTCGGTCGCGAGCGTCTGCTCGGAGCGTCCTTCGCTGCCCAACGCGATCCAGCACCAGCGGCCGGGAAGCTGGTGGCGCCTGGCGACGATCTCTATCAGGCGCTGGGTCAGGCTGTCGTTGAGCGTGCTGACTACCTGCGTGATCTGCTCGGCGCCGAACCCTTGTGCGAGGAGGCTGCGCACGAGGTCGCGCGTCCCTGCGGCGGCCTCGCGCAGCGCCTCGACGCTGTCCCCGCCGCGAATCCTCTCGGCCGTGCGCCTCAGTGAAACCCGCTGGAGCGCGAACAGGTCGCGCTCCGAAACGACACCGGCCAGGCGCCCGTCCTTCAGCAGCACGACGTGGCGGATGCCATGCCTCGCCATCGCAAGGGCCGCCTCGAACACCGGCGCGTCTACCGGAAGCGCGAACGGCTCGGACGTCATGACCGAACCAATTGGCGCCGATAAGTCGGCGCCGGCAAGCGCCACCCTCGTCAACACATCCGGATGCGTAAGGATCCCGATCGGTGCGCCATCGGCGTCTACTACCACCATCGAGCCGATCCGACGGGCGCTCATCGTGGCGAGCACTTCGCGCAGAGGCGCATGTGCCTCGCAGGACACAGGGGCCCGGGAAACGAGGCTCGCGAGCGGCTCGAGCATGCTGTGCATCTCCGCCAGCCCCTCGTTCGCCAGCGAGCGCAGTTCCTGGTGCGACCGGTTCACGAGGCTCGCCAGGTAAGTGGTGCAGAACGCGTGAAACTGCGGGCTGAGCTCGAGCAATGCGTGGAACGAATCGGCCTCCAGTTCGTAGAAGAAACAGTCCTCGTCGGTCTGGTAGGTGTACTGGGTCGGGCGCCGGCCCACGAGCGCCCCGATCGGGAAACACTCTCCCGGGCCGAGCGCGAGGCTGACGTCGCTCGGCGTGCCCGAAAGGGATTCGGGCGGGTTGCCCGCGACGGCGCCCTTCTTCACGATGTAGAGGCGGTCGACGTCGCCCGAGGACGGCCCCAGTACCTCGGCGCCTTTCGCGAAGTAGGAAACCCTCAGGCGCGCGGCCAGGAACCGCAATGCGTCCGGCTCCATGCGGTCGAAAGGCGCGTGCGCCTTCAGGTCCGCGATGGTGGCGTGGACCAGCCGCTCAGCCATGGCCTTCCCCGAAACGAATCAGCTGAGTTCCTTCAGCTGGTCGAGGATGCCCGGATTCTCGAGCGTCGAGACGTCCTGCGTGATCGCCTCGCCCTTGGCGATCGAGCGCAGCAATCGCCGCATGATCTTGCCGGAGCGGGTCTTGGGCAGGTTCTCGCCGAAGCGGATGTCCTTGGGCCGCGCGATCGGGCCGATTTCCTTCGCCACCCAGTTGCGCAGCTCCTGCGCGAGCTTCTTCGCCTCCTCGCCGCTTGGGCGCGGGCCCTTCAACACGACGAACGCGCACACCGCCTCGCCGGTCAGGTCGTCGGGCCGCCCGACGACGGCGGCCTCCGCCACCAGCGCGGTGTTGGCCACGAGCGCCGACTCGATTTCCATCGTGCCCAAGCGGTGCCCCGAAACGTTCATCACGTCGTCGATGCGCCCCATGATCCGGTAGTAGCCTTCCTCGTCGGTGCTCGCGCCATCGCCGGCGAGGTAGTACTTGCCCTGGAAATCCTCTGGGTAATAGCTTTTCTTGAACCGCTCCGGGTCGCCCCAGATGGTGCGGATCATCGACGGCCAGGGCCGCTTGATCACGAGGATGCCGCCCTTGCCCCTGCCCACCGGGTGCCCGGTCTCGTCGACGATGTCGGTGATTATGCCGGGCAGCGGGAATGTGGCCGAGCCCGGCTTGGTCGGTGTTGCGCCGGGCAGCGGCGTGATCATGTGGCCGCCGGTCTCGGTCTGCCACCAGGTGTCCACGATCGGGCAGCGGCCGCCGCCGACGGTCTCGTGGTACCACATCCACGCCTCGGGGTTGATCGGCTCACCCACCGTGCCGAGGATGCGCAGGGACTTCAGGTCGTACTTCTTCGGCAGGTCGCCGCCCGCCTTGATGAGGGACCGGATCGCCGTCGGCGCCGTATAGAACACCGAAACCTTGTGGTCCTGGATCATCTTCCAGAAGCGGCCTGCGTCCGGATAGGTCGGCACGCCTTCGAAGATGATCTCGGTCGCACCCACCGCAAGCGGCCCGTAGCACACGTAGGAGTGGCCGGTGACCCAGCCCACATCCGCCGTGCACCAGAAGACATCGGTTGGCTTGTAGTCGAAGACCCATTTCATCGTGAGGATGGTCCACAACAGGTACCCCCCCGTGGAATGCTGCACGCCCTTGGGTTTGCCGGTGGAGCCCGACGTATAAAGGATGAACAGCGGGTGCTCCGCGTTCACCCAGGTCGGCTCGCACTCATCGGCCTGCCCTTGCGTGACTTCGTCCCACCACTTGTCGCGGCCGCCCTGCATCCTGATGGGCGATCCGGATCGCTTGTACACGACCACGTTGCGGATCCCTTCGCAGCCGCCCAGGGCGATGCCGTCGTCCACCATGGGTTTGAGCGGGATCTCCTTGCCGCCGCGGAACTGCCCGTCGGCGCAGATCACCGCGACCGCCCCGGCGTCGATGATGCGCTCCTGCAGCGACTTGGCCGAAAAGCCGCCGAACACCACCGAATGCGTCGCGCCGATGCGGGCCAGGGCCTGCATCGCCACCACCGCCTGGATCGACATCGGCATGTAGACGATGACCCGGTCGCCGACCTTGATGCCGAGGGCCTTGAGCCCGTTGGCGAACTTGCAGACCTCGTGGTAGAGCGCCTTGTAGGTGATCCGGGTGACCTTGCCGTCATCGGCCTCGAAGACGATGGCGACCTTGTCGGGCTGGGTCTTGAGGTGCCGGTCCAGGCAGTTGTAGGACGCGTTGAGCTCCCCATCGTGGAACCACCTGAAGAACGGCGCCTTGGACTCGTCGAGCGTCTTGGTGAAGGGCTTGGACCAGAGCAGCTCGGCATTCGCCAGCTTCGCCCAGAACCCCTCGAAATCCTGCTCGGCCTCCTTGCACATGGCGTGGTAGGCCGCCATCCCGGAAATGTTCGCCTGTTTGACAAAGGCTTCCGACGGCGGGAATACCCGCGTTTCGGTCAGTACCGATTCGATGTTCGATGACATTTCCCCACTCCCCCGATCAGCTGCGCTCCAGTGCCGCGAATAAAAGCACTTAAACAAAGCGTTGTAAAGCATTGCGGAAGGTGCCCCGCGGACCGCGGTGCGGGTTGGTTTTCGCATAGAATTCAGCCCTTCCACGAACGACCCGGACTATCCACGAAATGAAAGCACCCGCGAACGAAGCGTTGCTCAGGCCCATGCCGCGCTGGATCTTCATGAGCCGCTGGCTGCAGGCCCCGCTGTACGTCGGCCTGATCGTCGCCCAAGGCGTCTATGTATGGCAGTTCTGGCTCGAACTGGTGCACCTGATCGGCACTACCGCCACCAAGGGCGTGACCGAAGCCGAGATCATGCTCATCGTGCTGGGCCTCATCGACGTGGTGATGATTTCCAACCTGCTGGTCATGGTCATCGTGGGCGGCTGGGAAACCTTCGTGTCCCGCCTGGACCTGCAGCACCACCCGGACCAGCCGGAATGGCTGTCCCACGTCAACGCCGGGGTCCTCAAGGTCAAGCTGGCCACCGCCATCATCGGGATCTCCTCGATCCACCTCTTGAAGACGTTCATCAACGCCGAACACTACGAAGAGAAAGTGCTGCTCTGGCAGACCCTGATCCACGTGACCTTCGTGTTTTCCGCGGTCGCAATCGCATGGACCGAACGCATCATGAACCCGCATCCGTCCCCATCCCCGTCCCCTTCGACCGCGCACTAGGGCCGCCATGACCACGACCATCAGGCAGGAAGACCTCGTCCAGAGCGTCGCTGATGCCCTGCAGTACATCAGCTACTACCACCCCAGGGATTACATCCAGGCCCTGGGCCGCGCCTACGAGCGCGAGCAGTCCCTCCCGGCCAAGGACGCGATCGCGCAGATCCTCACCAACTCGCGCATGTGCGCCGAGGGGCACCGGCCGATCTGCCAGGACACCGGAATCGTCAACGTGTTCCTCAAGGTCGGCATGGATGTGCGCTGGGACTCAAAGCTCAGCCTCGCCGACATGGTCAACGAAGGCGTGCGCCGCGCGTACAACAACGCGGACAACAAGTTGCGCGCCTCGGTGCTCGCCGACCCGATGTTTACCCGCAAGAGTACCGGCGACAACACCCCTGCGGTGATCAACGTCGAGCTCGTCGCGGGCGACAAGGTGGACGTCAACGTGGCGGCCAAGGGCGGCGGTTCGGAGGCGAAGTCCAAGTTCGCCATGCTCAACCCCTCCGACTCGATCATCGACTGGGTGCTCAAAACCGTGCCCACCATGGGTGCGGGCTGGTGCCCGCCGGGCATGCTCGGCATCGGCGTCGGCGGCACCGCCGAGAAGGCGATGCTGATGGCGAAGGAATCGCTCATGGAGCCGATCGACATGGCGGACCTGAAGGCCCGCGGACCCAGGTCGAAACTCGAGGAAATGCGCATCGAGCTCTACGACAAGGTCAATGCGCTGGGCATCGGCGCGCAGGGCCTGGGCGGCCTGTCCACGGTGCTCGACGTAAAGATCCTCGACTACCCGACGCATGCGGCGAACAAGCCGATCGCGATGATTCCCAACTGCGCCGCCACGCGGCACGCGCACTTTGTCCTGGATGGATCGGGGCCCGCCATGCTCGAGCCGCCGAAGCTTTCCGACTGGCCCAAGGTCACCTGGAGCGCCTCGGCCTCAGCCACGCGCGTCAACCTCGACAAGCTCACGCCGGCGGAAGTCGCATCCTGGAAGCCGGGCCAGACGCTGCTGCTCTCGGGCAAGATGCTCACCGGGCGGGATGCCGCGCACAAGCGCATCCAGGACATGCTCGAGAAAGGCGAAAAGCTGCCCACCGACTTCACCAACCGCGTCATCTACTACGTCGGGCCGGTCGATCCGGTGCGGGACGAAGTCGTCGGCCCCGCGGGCCCCACCACGGCCACCCGCATGGACAAGTTCACCGAGACGATGCTCGGCAAGACCGGCCTCATCGCCATGGTCGGCAAGGCCGAGCGCGGTCCGGTCGCGATCGAATCGATCAAGAAGTACAGGGCGGCCTACCTGATGGCGGTAGGCGGCGCGGCCTACCTCGTCTCCAAGGCGATCCGCAAATCGCGCGTGGTCGGGTTCGCCGACCTCGGCATGGAGGCGATCTACGAATTCGAGATCGAGGACATGCCAGTCACCGTCGCCGTCGATTCGAACGGCACGTCGGTACACAACACCGGCCCGGCCGAGTGGGAAAAGAAGATCAGGGAATTCAAGATCCCGGTATCTGCCGCATAGTGTCAGGCGGCGGATTGGCTGGCGCCGCAGTGGTTGCCCCGGGCAAGCCGGATGCCTTGTCGGCCGCCGGCGTGGCCAGGCCGACCCTGACCTCGTTGGCAACAAGGTAGTAATCGACTTTGTTGGCGACAAACCTGATCTGCACCGGCAGGTTGAATTTCTCGGTGGCGACCCAGACCTGGACATCGTTGTTGCCGGTCTTGCCGACCAGCCGCCGGGTTTTCCAGGTCATGCCGGAAGGCAGCGCGAGTTCGGCCTCGCCCAGCGACTCGAACCGGTACTGGCGCAATCCGCGCCCGGTCGCCACCGAGACCACACCCTTGTCGACAAATCCGGGATCGCCGGCCTGCATAATCACGCTCAGGTAATCCTGCGTTCCCGCCACCAACGGCACGCGGCGCCCGGCAAAGCTGACCTGGCCTTTGGCCCAGTCGAAATCGACCACGGCGTTATGAAACACCGAGAGCGCCTCTTCGTAGCGGTCGGGATGAAAGTTTCCGTCGATCATCATTCCCTGGCTGGCGTAGGAGAACGAGATCTTGATGAAGGGCAGCGACCGGAAAGGCATGATGTCGGCGCTTTCGAGCTTCATGGAGTAGCGACCGTCGGGGGCGATTTCCCAGTGCAGTTCTGCAGTGCTGGCGTCGGCCGGATCGCGCGACTCGCCGCCGAACAGGAAGTAACGGATGAGGCCGGCTCTAGGCCAGGCGTTGCCGACCACCTTGGGGGCTGCGGCCGGGGCCGGCGGCACTTCCGCCTGCGGCGGCGGTTCGGCTTTCGGTTCCGGCTCCGTGGGGAGCGGCGGGGGCGGCGCTTCGACCTGCGGAACCTCGGCTTCTGCCGCCGGCGTTTGCGGTGGCTCCGCGGCTTTGGGTGCGGACACGGCTTTCCGCGGCGGTTTGACAGGCATCGGCGCCTGTTCCGGCTTCTGCTCGGGGGCGGTGCGGGCCAGAACCACTTCGAGGCGTGGCAGTTCTTCGGGCGCGGTCCTCAGATTGATGCGATGCCCGAACACGACCAACAGATGCACCGTCACCGAGAGCACGAACGCGATCAGGAGCGTGCGAGTGAGCGGCAGGCGGGCGGCCCGCATGGCCTCCATGTTGCCGCCCCGGCCCGAGACCAGGATGCCGATTTTTTTCATGTTGGGTGGTAAGCGAATCAGGACGGGCGGAACGCCCGAGCCTCCCAAGCCTGCGGCCAGTCTACATTCGAAGGCTGCTGTGCGGAAAGCCGGCCGGCTGCCGTGGATAGATTGGAGCCGCTCAGTCCAGGGAAATGATCTCTAAAAAGACTCCGCCTCGCCTGCGCCGTCCCGGAAGCTGGCCCGCCGGATAAGCCGCGGCAGGTCTCAGGCGTCCACGAGGCCCAGGCGCTTCTCGATCATGTCCAAGCGGCGCTCGACCTTGTCGATTCGGTTGTGGACGATCGCCAGATCGCCATGAAGATGCCCGAGGTCGGCGTGGATCAGTCCGACTTGCGTCTCGACTGAGGACAAACGCAGCTTGAATCCGGCGAATTCGTCGGTCAGCCGGTCCTGGCTGGCCCGAATTGCGCGCAGGTGCTCAAGGACAAGGTTGGTGGTTTCTTCGGTCATGGTTTGGCTTTGGACGCACCGAAGTATAGCGCAGCGTGTTTTTTGCGCTCTTTGCCGGGAGGCAAAATGACCAGGCTCACGCACAGGCCAAACAATTTGCATCCTGTCACAGGAGAGCAGCCAGCCGGCTCACCCCTTCGTCAATCCGATCCAGCGCAATTGAGGAATAGCCGAGGCGCATGGTGCTGGACGGCCGCCGACGGCCGCCGAAGGTATGATCACGAGGCGAGGCGCCAGATAGAGCACTGGCTCCACCGGAGAATTCGAATGACGAACAGGCAAAGCGCGAAAAATCAGGAACCTGGGAAAAGCCCTCGCGGGCAATTCAAGGCGCCGGGCAGCGTGGATTGAACGCGCCGCGCACCGCCTGGACCAGCGTCTGGGTGGTGTTCGCCGCCGGGCTCGCCGCCGGCGCCCACATCTGCAAGGTGCCGCCCGCGCTGCCGCTGCTGCGCGCGGACCTCGGCCTGACCCTGGTGCAGGCCGGCTTCATCGCCACCATGTTCTATGCAATGGGCGGGCTGGTGGGCGTGTTCGTCGGCGCCATCGTCGACCGCTACGGGCAGAAGAGGTTCGCGCTGATCGGCCTCGCCTGCATGTGCGCGGGCGGCCTGTTCGGGGCGTTCGTGCACGACTATCCGGGCCTGCTGTTCTCCCGCTTCCTTGAGGGCGCGGGCTTCATGCTGTTCACCGTCGCAGGCGTGCCCCTCCTCGCGGGCGTGACCGAGGCTCGCGACCGCCCGATGGCGCTCTCGCTCTGGAGCGCCTACATGCCGACCGGGGGGGCGCTCGCGCTGCTCGCCGCCCCGCTGGCACTCGCCACTTTCGGCTGGCGCAGCCTGTGGCTGGGCGTCGCGGCCTATACGGCGCTCGTGGCGGTGCTGCTCGCCCGGATGGTTCCCGCGCCGCGCTTCGGCGGCGGCATCGGGTCGCTGCGGCTGGTGGCAGAGTCGGTGATGCGCCCCGGCAGCCTTGCGCTCTGCGTCGTCTTCATCTGCTACGTCGCGCAGTGGAGTTCGCTGATGATCTGGCTGCCGACCTTCCTGGTCGACGAGCGGAGCTTGAGCCCCTCCACGGCCTCGCTCGTCACGGCCCTGTATGTCGCGTTCAACATCCCGGGGTGCCTGGCCGGCGGCTGGGTCCTCAAGAGCGGCGTAGCGCGCTGGCGCGTGATCGCCGGATCGAGCGCGGTGATGGCACTGACCGCGGCGTGCGCGCTCTCGGCCGCCCTGCCCGACGCAATGCGCCTCGCGAGCGTTCTGGCGTTTTCATTGATCGGCGGCCTGATCCCGTCGGCCGTGCTCGCGGGCGGCCCCGTGCACGCGCGCAGCCCGCAGCACATCGGCACCACACAGGGCATGATCATGCAGGGCGCCCAGATCGGCCAGTTCTTCGGCCCGATGTTCATCGCGATCGCGGCGCAGGGGCTCGGCGGCTGGTCGGCGTCGCTCGGCGTAATGCTCGCGTTCGCCGCGCTGGCGGCGACCGCGGGACTCGTCGTGGGCTATTTCGAGCTGCGACTCGGCGCCCCGCGGGCGCCGCCCGCGCGCTAGAATTCCGCCTCCTTCCGGCGCTTGCAGCGCCCCCTTCCCTACGGAGCTTCCCATGTCCCAAGTCGACGTCCAGATTTGCGAAGTCGGGCCGCGCGACGGTCTGCAGAACGCCCATCACCTGATGCCCACCGCGGCCAAGAAGAACTGGGTCAGCGCGCTCGCCGCGGCCGGCCTCAAGGAAATCGAGGTCGGCTCGTTCGTGCCCGCCAAGGTCATTCCCGCGATGGCCGATACCGCGGAGATCGTCGCGCATGCCCGCACGATCCCCGGCCTCAAGGTCGTTGCGCTCGCGCCCAACTTCAAGGGATTCCAGCGCGCGCTCGAGTCGCGCGCCCACAAGATCGCCTTCCCGGTCTCGGCCAGTCACCTGCACAGCATCTCCAACGTGCGCATGACGCCCGACGAGATGGTCGCGCAAGTGCGCCAGGCATGCGAGCTGCGCGCCACGCTTCCTGCGGACCACCGCCCCGAAATCGAAGGCGCCGTCGCCACCGCGTTCGGCTGCACGCTGCAGGGCGACGTCCCGGAGGACGAAGTCGTGCGCATCGCTAAGCTGCTGGTCGCCGCCGGCGTGGACTGCGTCGCGCTGGCGGACACGGTCGGCTATGCGAACCCTGCGCAGATGAAGCGCCTCTACCGCAAGGTCAAGGACGCCATCGGCGAAAAACTCGACGGCGTGCACCTGCACAACACTCGCGGGCTGGGGCTTGCCAATGCCCTCGCCGCCTACGAGGAAGGTGCCCGCGCGTTCGACTCCTCCATGGGCGGCCTGGGCGGTTGCCCGTTCGCGCCGGGCGCGAGCGGCAACGTCGTGACCGAGGACCTCGTGTTCATGTTCGAGAGCATGGGCCTGCGCACCGGCATCGATTTCGAGGCGCTGCTGCGCGCGCGCGAAATCCTCGTCAACGGCATCCCGGAGGAGCCCGTGTACGGCCACTTCGCCGGGGCGGGACTGCCCAAGGGCTTTCGCCGGGCTGCTTGATGGCTCAGACACCGCTGCAGGGAATCCGGGTAGTCGAATTCGCCCACATGGTGATGGGCCCGACCTGCGGTCTCGTGCTGGCGGACCTCGGCGCCGAAGTCATCAAGGTCGAGCCTCTGGAAGGCGACAATACGCGCCGCCTGCAGGGGGCGGGCGCCGGGTTCTACCCCATCTTCAACCGCAACAAGAAAAGCATCGCCCTCGACCTCAAGAGCCCGGAAGGCATGGATATCGTGCTCAAGCTCATCGACGGCGCCGACGCGGTCACCGAAAATTTCCGGCCCGGCGCGCTCGACAAGCTGGGCCTCGGCTACGCAGACCTCTCCAGGCGCAATCCCCGCCTCGTCTACTGCACGCTCAAGGGGTTCCTCAACGGGCCGTATGAAAACCGGCCCGCGCTCGACGAGGTCGTGCAGATGATGGGCGGCCTCGCCTACATGACCGGGCTGCCCGACCGGCCGCTGCGCGTCGGCTCGTCGGTCAACGACATCATGGGCGGCATGTTCGCCGCGATCGGGATCCTCGCGGCCCTGCGGGAGCGCGAAACCACCGGGCGCGGCAAGCTCGTGAAGAGCGCCCTGTTCGAGAACACCGCTTTCCTCGTCTCGCAGCACATGGCGCAGTACGCGATCTCCGGGGAGGCGCCGCCGCCCATGTCGGTGAAGAAACCCGCATGGGGCGTGTACGACATCTTCGAGACCAGTGACGATCGACTCTTTGTCGGCGTGGTCACCGACACCCAGTGGGAAGTGTTCTGCCGCGAGTTCGACCAGCCTGAACTGGCCGCGAACCCCGATATCCGCACCAACGGCCAGCGCGTGAAGAACCGCCCGTGGCTGATTCCCCGGGTCGGAGAAGTGTTCAAGGCCTGGTCGCGCGCTGACCTGGAAAAGAAGCTCGAGGCCATCGGCCTGCCCTACGCGCCGATCAACAAGCCCTGGGACCTGTTCGACGACCCGCACCTGAACGCCTCGGGCGGGCTGGTCGAGATGCGCGTCGCCCCGGGCAAGTCGATCAGGGTGCCCACCCTGCCGCTTGAACTCGACGGCGAGCGCCTCGCCAAACGCAACGACCCGCCGACGGTGTCGGAGAACGTGCGCGAAGTGCTGGCGGGCCTGGGCTATGCGCCGGACAGGATCGAGGGACTGATCCAGCGCGGGATCGTCACCGCCCCGTAGCGGGCGATTTTGCGGAGCCGGTTCACGGACGTCCCGGGTCCCCCGCCATGCGTTCTTCCTCCCGCTGGCGCAGGACCTTCCGCTGCACCTTGCCGGTGGTGGTCATCGGCAGTTCCTTGATGAACTCGATCTCGCGCGGATATTCGTACGGCGCCAGGCGAGCGCGCACGTGCTGGCGGATCTCGTCCTCCAGCGCCTGCGAAGGGGCCTCCCCGGGCTGCAGCACGATGAATGCCTTGACGATCGCGCCCTTGGCCGCATCCGGCTTGCCGATGACCGCGGCGTTCATGACCGCCGGGTGCTTTACCAGGCAGCTCTCGATTTCCGCCGGGCCGATGCGGTAGCCCGAGCTCTTGATGACGTCATCCGACCTTCCCTGGTACCAGATGTAGCCATCCTCATCCATGCGCCCCTGGTCGCCGGTGCAACCCCAGTCACCGATGAACTTGTCCTTGGTGGCCTGCGGATTCTTCCAGTACTCGAGGAAGAACACCGCGTCCGGGCTGCCGTTGCAGGTGCGGTGCACCGCTATCTCGCCCAGCTCGCCGCGCGGCCGCTCGTTGCCGGCCTCGTCGATGATGGCGACGCGGTGGCCCGGATACGGCCGCCCGATCGAGCCGGGCTTCACCGGCCACGCCGCCTGGCAGTTGCCCACCACGTAGTTGATCTCGGTCTGGCCGAACATCTCGTTGATCGTCACGCCGAGGTGCTCGCGCGCCCACTCGATCACCGTCACGCCGACCGACTCGCCCGCGCTCATGACCGAGCGCAGGTTGAGTTCAAAACGCTTCTTCGGCTCGGGCACCGCCTTCATCATGAGCTTGAGCGCGGTCGGGAAAAGGAACGTATTACGCACGCCGTACTTCTCGAGCAGGGCGTAGGCCTTCTCGGGATCGAACCTCCCGCGGTAGCCGAGGATAGGCGTGCCGAAATGCCAGGCCGGCAAGAGACCGTCCAGCAGCCCGCCGGCCCACGCCCAGTCCGCGGGGGTCCAGAACAGGTCGCCGGGTTGGGGAAAGAAGTCATGCGAGTGCACGAACCCGGGAATGTTGCCGATGAGCGAGCGGTGCGGCTCCAGCGCGCCCTTCGGTGCGCCTGTCGTTCCGCTTGTGTAGATGATTAGCGCGGGATCCTCCGCGCCCGTGTCGGCGTGGGCATAGCTGCGGCTGGCACGGGCCAGCAACGACTCCCATTCGTGCACGCCGGTTTCGCGCGCGCCTGCCACGCCGATGACATGCCGCAAAAGCGGCAGCCTGTCCTTCACGGCCCACAGGTTCGGCAGCGTGGCGGGATCGACGATCGCGACGCTCGCCTCGCTGTTCTGCATGCGGTATTCGAGGGCGTCCGGCCCGAACAGGTGCGAAAGCGGCAGTGCAATGGCGCCCATTTGGAAGATCGCGATGTACGCGATCGCCATCTCGGGCCGCTGGGGCAGCACCAGGGCCACGCGATCGCCGCGCTTTACGCCCAGCGCCGCAAGCGCGTTGGACAACTGATTGGCCTGCTGCTGGATATCCCAGAAGGTAAAGGCCGCCGTGACGCCCGTTTCGTCTTCCCAGTAGAGCGCGAAGCGATTGCGGTCGGCGGCCCACTGGCCGCAGCAGTCCCAGCCCATGTTGAACCTGGCCGGCACCTGCCAGCGAAAAGCGGAATGGATGGCGTCGTAGCGTCCGGCCGCGTTCGCCATGCCGGTCACTGCCCGCCCCGGCCGGTCACTGCGGGGCGTCCGCCGCGGGCTTGGCCGCCCGCCTCGAACGCTCGAAGATGGGGGTTTCGATCGATTCAGCAATTTTGAGTTTGTCGACATTCACCGGAGGCTCGGCCGGCGGCGGCGGAACCACTACGGCTGCTGGCGCTTCGACCTCGGGCGCAGGCGCAACGGGGGCCGTCCCGCCGATCGCACCACCGGAATTGCGCGACGCCCGGGCCTGCGCGGCCGCCTCGAACGCCGCCGGCAGGATCAGGGCAGGCGGGCTGATCTGGATCGCGATCCATATCACCCAGCCGACAATAAGGACCATCACCCCGGCGAGGAATCGCCAGAACCACTCCCCGACCTGCGTCGGTGAATCCTGTTTCGGGCCGGGCGTCTGAGCTGCTGCGGCAGGCATGCCGTGCCTCCTCTTCTGGGTGCAGCAAATGATACCACTGCCCTACCGCCAGCCGGACACATGGATAAAGCCCGACCGGCGGGTATCATTCCCCCATGCCCAGCCCCATCCTCAAGTTCTGCTCCAACTGCGCCGCGCCGCTCGCCCGCCGCCAGCCGCCCGGCGACAACAAGCTGCGCTATCTGTGCGACACCTGCGGCGAAATCCACTACCAGAACCCCAAGGTCGTGGTCGGCTGCGTCCCGGAGTGGGAGGGCCGGCTGCTGCTCTGCCGCCGGGCGATCGAGCCACGCTACGGCTACTGGACGCTGCCGGCCGGGTTCATGGAAAACGACGAGACCGCCGGTGAAGGCGCCCTGCGCGAGACGCTCGAGGAGGCCGGTGCGCACGTCGAACTGGGCGACGCCTTCTCGATGCTGTCAGTGCCCCATGTAAACCAGGTGCACGTGTTCTATCGCGCCCGGCTCATCGACCTGAATTTCGCGCCCGGCGAAGAAAGCCTGGACGTCGCGCTGTTCGAGGAGGCGAAGATTCCCTGGAAGGAAATCGCCTTCCGCACCGTGGGGATCACCCTCAAGCGCTGGTTCGAGGACCGCAAGGCCGGCGCCTTCGGTTTTCATGCCGAGGACATCACTCCGCCTCCGCCTCGCTAGTCCCGCTCGGATTGCGCGGAAATCTTGTGGACCGAAAGATCCGCGCCGTTGAATTCGTCTTCCTCGCTCAGCCGCAGGCCCACGGCCGCCTTCAGCCCACCATAGACCAGCAGGGCCCCGACTACAGCGACGACGATGCCGAGCAGCGTGCCGATCAACTGGGGCATGAAGGCCACGCCCCCCATGCCGCCGAGCGCCTTGGTGCCGAAGATGCCGCAGGCGATCCCGCCCCACGCCCCGCACAGGCCGTGCAGCGGCCAGACGCCGAGGACATCATCGATCTTCCAGCGGTTCTGCGTGAGCGTGAACATGTAGACGAACATGGCGCCCGCCACGGCCCCGACCACGAACGAACCGGCCGGATGCATTACATCTGACCCTGCGCACACCGCCACCAGCCCCGCAAGCGGGCCGTTGTGCACGAAACCGGGGTCGTTCTTGCCGACCACAAGCGCCGCCAGGGTCCCGCCGACCATCGCCATGAGCGAATTGACCGCGACGAGCCCGGACAACTTGCCGATCTCCTGCGCCGACATCACGTTGAAGCCGAACCACCCCACCGTAAGAATCCAGGCGCCGAGCGCAAGGAACGGGATCGACGAGGGCGGATGGGCGGACATGCGCCCGTCCTTCGAGTACCGCCCGTGGCGCGCGCCCAGCAGCACCACGGCCACCAGGCCGATCCAGCCGCCCACCGCATGCACGACCACCGAACCGGCAAAGTCGTGGAACTCGGCCCCATACGCGGTTTTGAGCCAGGCCTGGAAGCCGAAGTGCTGGTTCCAGGCGATGCCCTCGAAGAACGGGTAGACGAAAGCAACCAGCAGCATCGACGCCGCGAGTTGCGGGTGGAACCGTGCGCGCTCGGCGATGCCGCCGGACACGATCGCGGGAATCGCCGCGGCGAACGTGAGCAGGAAGAAGAATTTCACCAGTTCGTAGCCGTTCTTCTGCGCGAGTTCTTCCGCGCCGACAAAAAAGCTCACGCCGTAAGCGATGCCGTAACCGACGCAGAAATAGGCGACGGTGGACGCGGCGAAATCAGTGAGGATCTTCACCAGCGCGTTCACCTGGTTTTTCGACCGGACCGTGCCGAGTTCGAGGAACGCGAAACCCGCATGCATCGCGAGCACCATGACTGCGCCGAGCAGAATGAACAGGGCGTCCGAACCGCTCTTTAGCGTATCCATGCGGGGTCCTCCTCCGAAAGCTTGAATCGTTTGTCTTGAGCGCCGGTGTGCCCCGGCATGCCGCAATATAGTGCGGATCGCCGCCGGAGACAAAGCGCGAAACAATGCGGGCACCCGTCTAGTGCGTCAGGCTGGCCCTTGCTAGACTTCAGTTCCCCCCGAGCATGAGGCCGGCAATGCCCGCATC
>JANNWA010000663.1:0-14541 GCA_031408275.1 Pseudomonadota bacterium | reverse complement strand
CGGAGAACGTGCTGTACGGCTCGGACTATCCGCACACGATCGGCGACCCGATCGGGTGCCTCGCGCGCGTCGACCGCCTGCCGCACGGCGTGCGCGAGCGCGTGCGCGGCCGCAATTCCGAGAAGGTTTTCGGTTTCCGCTAGGTCGCGGAGCCCGGGCCAGGCTGCGGAGAGGGAAATGCCGGCTGCGCCACCCAACCGCACGGCCCTGGTGGGATTGCAGCGGGTCGAGCTCCTGGAGGGGCTCGAACCCGCAGAGCTCGAGAAACTCTCCGCGCAGCTCACCTGGCGCCGGATTTCCGCAGGGGAGCGCGTCATTTCGCGCGACGCCGCGGACCGCTCGGTCTACCTGGTCGTCGGCGGGCGGGTGCAGGTCGGCGCGTTTTCCGCCGCCGGCAAGCAGGTGACTTACAAGGAGATCGAGGCGGGCGACCTGTTCGGCGAGCTTGCCGCAATCGACGGCCGCGCGCGCTCGGCCGACGTGATCGCGCTCGAGGACAGCCTGCTCGCCTCGATGACCCCGGCGACGTTTCGCGCTCTGCTGCTGGCGCATGAGGCCGTGTGCGATCGCGTCATGCAGCGGCTCACCAGGTCGGTCCGCGAAATGACAGAGCGCGTATTCGAGCTGAGCACGCTCGGGGTGCGCAACCGGGTCCATGCCGAGTTGCTGCGCCTCGCCCGGCAGGGGAGCATCGCGGGAAACGAGGCGCGTATCGAGCCCGCGCCGCGGCATGGGGATATCGCCAACCGGGTGAGCACCTATCGCGAGCAGGTGACGCGCGAGCTCTCCTTGCTGGCCTCGCAAGGCGTGATCGCGCGCGAAGAACACTGCCTTGTCGTCCGCGACATCACCCTGCTCGAGCGAATGGTCGAGGACGTCCGCCGCCTGCCCTGAGGGCGGGGCGGGCGTCAGTGTTTTTCGGTGGCCTGCGCGGTCCCTCCCGCGCCGTACGGCAACAACCCCCGGCGGTAGGCGTAGATCACGGCCTGCAGGCGGTTCACCGCCCCAAGCTCCTCGAGGACGCACTGCAGGTGCTGCTTTACCGTGCCGTCGGCGATCCCGAGCAGGCGGGCGATCTGCTTGTTCGACAGGCCTTCGCCGAGCAGCCGCAAGACCTCGATCTGCCGCGGGCTCAGGCGGACGGGGCCGTGCGCGGGCAGGTTCGCGCAGGCCGGGGCTGGTTGTTGCAGATACAAGACGGCGGACATTGTGTGACTCCCCATGATCAGGTTTCCCGGGCGCGTCCCTGTGGTGGGCTTGGCGCACTACCACTCTAGGGCGATGGCCGATCGGGGGATGTGCGTTTACGCACCGGAATTGCACGAAGTACTGCCAATGGGGGATGCCGCCTGACCCGGTCCGGCGTACGTTGGTTGCATCCGCTGCGATTCCGGCGGAGCGCAACACAACGGGACATCAGGAGGGTGAGATGGACTCGATCTTCGTGGGGGAATGTGCGTTTCAGGTGGGCGTACTCATCGCCGCGGGCTTCCTGTTTTACGGGGCGTGGCTTTCAATTGCGGCACTGGCGGCAACGCCGCCCGCGCCGGAACCGGGCAAAGATGAGGAGCAGGGGTCCGGCGTTCGGGATTTGCCGGTCTGTCTGCTGGTTTGCGGGATCCTCGCGCTGCCCGCGTTTCCGGGCGCCGCGCGCGCCGACGATCCGTTCGAGCGCGGCAACCAGGCGTACCGCGAGTCCAAGTATGCGGATGCGCTGGCCCACTACCAGGTCGCGGCCGATGGCGGCAACGCCCGCGCCCAGGAGATCCTCGGCTTCATGTACCTGTACGGGCCGAGCACCTACGCCGTGGGCGTGCCGCGCGATCGCGAGCAGGCGATCTACTGGTTCGGCCGCGCGGCCAAGGAGGGAAAAGAGGTCGCCCAGCGGATGCACTGCGTTCTCACGGGGCGGCCGGCGAATGGCGCCGCGGCGCGGGCCGCATGCGCGGGCGGGACGGTGGCTGCATCGGCCCCGCGCGGACCTTGACGCCGGCGCGAGCGGCTTTGCGCGGTTCCAGTCCCATGTACAACACCGGCGCAGATGGAGTAACTTCCAATCCATGCGGCGCGGCGTTCATCTTCCGGTCTTCTTCTGCCCGTGAAGCCATCGGCTTCGGGCATGGCGAGCGGTGCATCCGTTCGCCAGCGGTTGACGCTGCTTTTCACTGACCTGTCCGGTTCGACCAATCTGGCTCGAACCATGGAACCCGAGGAGTACGCCGAGGTATTGGAGGGTATCCGGGACGTCTGGCGCGTCGTTGCCGAACGATACGGGGGGCATATTGTCCGCACCCAGGGCGACGGCGCACTGATCCTGTTCGGATTTCCCCAGGTGGCCGAAGACGATGGCCGCCGCGCAGTCGAGGCGGCGTTGGATATTCACGCGGAAGTCGGCCGTCTGGTTTTTGAAGACCTGCCCGGTACGTTCAGCCCGTTGATGATGCATTCCGGCGTCCACGCCGGCACCGTTCTGGTCTCGCCCGGCGACATGGAGCGCGGCCGCTTCGACCTGACGGGGGATGTGGCCAACACCACCGCCAATCTTTCCCACCGGGCGCTGGCCGGACAGGTCCTCGTGAGCGCCGAGGCGCTCGGCCCGCATGCCAATTTCTTTGAACTGGGCGACGGGCCGGAGGGAGGGATTGCGCTTCCCCATGCATTGAAAGTGCAAAGCGTCCTGCGCCGCAGCGGCGTGCACCGGCGATTCGATGCAACCGCCCGGCGCGGATTGACGTCGTTGGTCGGCCGGGACGGGTTCGTTTCGCGCGTCAAGGATTTTCTGTCCGTCGGGGGCGATGGCGCCGCCGTCCGCCAGCGCTGCCTGGTGCTGGTCGGCTCTGCCGGAATGGGCAAAACCCGCATGCTCGAGGAAATTCTGGGCCGCCATGCCATGCCGGCCACAGTCGTGCTGCGGGGCGAATGCGAGAGCTACCTGGGAGCGGAAGTCCTGCAGCCTTTTTCCCAGATGGTGCGCGGCTTTTTCGGCGTGCCGACCCGCATGCGCACGGCGGATCTGGGAGCGGATGTCCTGGCGGCGCTGCGGCCGTGGCAGGAGCAGCTGGGCGCCGCATCGCAGTCCTTGCTGAGCCTCATCGCCTCCGATGGCGGGCACGAAAGCAAACGCGCGACCGCCGGAGGCATCGTAGGCGACTTGAGCGCTTTTTTCACGGCGCTTGCGGCGCAACGGCAGGTCCTGATGCTGATCGACGATTGGCAGTGGGCCGATGACGCGAGCCGTCAACTGCTGGGCACGTTGCTCGAAGCGCCGACCGGGCCAAAGGTCATCCTCGCCAGCCGTCCGAGGGATCCGGACGATACCGTGATCCGGGACGCCCGGCACCTGCACCTGACCCCGCTGGCCGAAACCGATACGCGCCACGCCATCCGCCACTGGCTCCCGCATGCGGACCCTTTCCTGTGCTCGCAGATTCACGACTATTCCGGCGGCACGCCGTTGTTCATTGAAGAACTCTGCCATTCGGCATCTGCGGGCGCGCTGGCGCGTGCGATCGAGGACAGGGCCGCGGCCAAGAACTGGCTGGCCGGCCTTGCGGCGGCGCGCCTTGCAAGGCTGCCCGGGAAACTTTCGAACGTGGTGCGCGTGGCGGCAGTGATCGGCAATGAAGTGGAGCTCCGGCTGCTCGAGGCCATCGTCGGGCGGGTGCCCGGGCGCGACGCGCTGAAGGCGCTCGCAAAATCGGACTTCCTCTATCCCACCGATGTGGCGGGCGTCATGCGATTCAAGCACGGTATCACCCGGGACGCGGTGTACCAATCCATCGGATTGCGCGAGCGGACCACGCTGCATGAGCAGGTCTTGACCGCGCTGCTGTCGCGGGCCGACGGCGCCGCGCGCGACGATTTCATCGAAGCCCTGGCGTACCACAGCCGCGGTGCCGGGCATTGGGACCAGGCGGCGGAATTCGCCGAACGCGCAGGAGACAAGGCGACCAAGGCGTTCGCCCTCGATCGCGCACGCCTGCACTATGAGCTGGCGATGGCGACGCTTGATCGCATTCCGCAACGTGCGCCGGAGCAGACGCTGCGCTGGTGCCTGCTGTCCAACAAGCTGGGCATGACCTGCGTGTTCGATCCGCTGGTGCTGGCCGATGACCCGTCGGTGTTCGAGCGGGCGGTGGAGCTGGCCCGGGAGCTGGGCGATATCAATGTCCTCGCCCGCGCCAAGTATTGGCTGGCTTACATCTGCTACGCACTTGGGCGTTTTCGCGAGAGCCTGCGGCATGCGCGCGAGGCCCTGGGGCTGGCGCGGCAGGTCGGGGACCAGCGCCTGGCGGTACAAATCGAAGCCACGCTGGGCCAGATACTGGCGGCGACCTGTGACTACACGCAGGCCATCGAACTGATCGACGCGGCGATGGACGCCAAACGCCTGCGCAGCCGTCCGCGCGGCGGGCCGGCGATCGGCTCGGCGTACCCGCTGGCCTGCAAGGGCGGAATTCTGGCCGACCAGGGAGAGTTTTCGGCCGCCCATGCGTGCTTTGACGAAGCGATCGACCTGCTGGACGGCTCCACCCACCCGGTCGGCAATTCGGTCCGCAACTGGATCGCCGTGGCCTACAACTGGCAGGGCAACTGGAGCGAGGCCAGGCGCGTTGCCGCCGACAGCCTGCGCATCGCGGAAAACACGCGCGCGCTGCTGCTGCTGTCGGCTGCCGGCAGTTCCGCAGGCTATGCGGCGTGGGCGGAGGAGGGCAGTGCGGCCGGCCTGGAACAGTTGAGCGAGGCCATGCGCTGGATGGACGAGAACCAGGGCCGCTTCTACACCTCCATCTACTATGGCTGGCTCGCAGCAGCGTCAATCGCCGAGGGCCGGCTGGATGTGGCGCGTGGCCATGCCCTCAAAGTGCTGCAACGCGCCCGGCGCGGTGAAAGGCTGGGCGAAGCGGTGGTCTGCCGCTGCCTGGCCTGGACGGCGATTCAGGGCAATGACGTTGCGGCGGCTTCGCGCTGGATGCGCCGCGCGGAAATTGCCGCCGCGCGGCGGCGTTCACCGCGCGAGATCGCACTCAATCAGTGGATGCGAGCGCAGATCCAGGTCGCGCTGGGTCATGCCGGCGAGGCGCGGCCCCTGTTTGACGATGCGATTGCCGGATTCGAACGCATGGCCATGGGCTGGCATGCGCAGCGGGCAAGCCAGCAGATTGAGGAAGGAGTGGTGGCGCGGCCGGTCTTTACGTGATTCCGTATTTCACTAGTTCTTTCTGAACGAACCGCGCGAGAACGGCGAATCCTTCATCGCTGGCGTGCAATTCATTGGCCCAATATTTTCTGTAGTTCGCCGCGAAATCCGGCTCCTTGGCCAATTCGCCGTTCAGTTTGAGCCGATGAACCCGACCGGGAAATTCCACGGTGATGTCGTCGATCATCTTGTTGAGTTTGTCGATCAGAATCGTCATGACTTGGTCGCTGACGGGCTCGTTGATTTTCATTTCATCGAAGATCGGCTTAAGCCAAGGTCCCTGACCGTGACCAGTCGGCTCGCCATCCGCAAACGGGTGATCGTATGCGTGAATGAATATAGGTACGGCAGTAGCTTTCGTGACCACTTTCAGGATCGTGCGGTAATGGTCCATGAGAACGCCGCTGATGAATTCATCGGCCTTTTCTTGATCCAAAGCCTCTTCCTTTGAAGTGGCGCTCTCCTTCTTGAGCATGCGGAAAAGCTGTGACTCTCTGGGCTTTTTGGGCGGGTCTACCAAGTCGTTGCCGCCTCCGCCAATCAGGATAGCCTTCGGAGCCTTGTAGGCAGGGATGTTCGCGAGGTAGATCCCTATTTCCTCCAGCATGCTTGGGTCCGCCATCGTTGCCAGTGGTCGCCCAGTCGCGGCGTAAGTGTCATCACACTTGTAGCGCAAGTCAGACAATCCATTGTTCAGCGACGACGCCAGTGCGATGTATTTGACCAGCCAGGAATCTCCAATGGCTAGTAGCCGCACGGCCTTCGGCACAGCGATGTGAAGGCCAGACCCCGCCACTTCGAGAAGGGACTGCGCAGGCCCGGGACCGTAAGCGCCGGACCTGGCCGGCCTTGCTGCGGCGGCATGCGCGCAAGTCCCGGGCAAATCAACATAACCGTCCATGTATAAGGTCAGGGCAGCAGGGCCGGAACGCAAAGCCAGTTCGGACTCCACTAGTCCTTGGAAAAACCCGAACATCACGGCCGTCGCTGGACCGTATCCCGGACATGCATGTGCGGGCGGCGTCGGCTTGCTGCGATTGCCGCCGAATGCATAGTCCAGACTTGGATCACCCTGCTCCAGGCATTCGTGGGTGGCCGAGATTAGGGACGCAATCACGATCTGGCCAGCGCGGACCGCCACCTGCTCCCGGCCCGGTTTGCCGATGACATGGCTTGTGGCGGCGGTACGCCACAGGAGTTCGGGCGCGGCACGCAACTGCATGGCTTCCACGAACTTCCTGCGGATCTGCATCGTCAGCGCGCCCTGCGCTGCCGTATCGTCCGGGTCTGTCGTCCTGTACTGCGCGCGCAGAGCCCAGAGCGTTCCCTCATTCAACCACTCGTTGAGCACCCGGCGCATGTTGCCGTCGGTGGTCGGCAGGAATCCCATGAGCACGCCTGCCAGTGTACGTGGTGGGTAAGTCGGATCCAATTGTGCTGCCTTGGAATCGAGCGCTGCACGCGCTACCGGCGCCGTGAGGTCCTTGCCAAAGTCTCTCAGGTAGTTGGTGACAGCGCGCCTCAACGCCACACCATGCTCCGCCCCAATGCGCTCCACTTCAGGCCCCGGGTGGGGTTGGAAGATGTAACGCGAAGGCGCCATGAAATGGCCCGGGTAGCACGGCGGCTCGCCGGCGATCCAGTTCCAGCGCATGCCGCTTTTCCTGAGGTACCCGCCTTCTTCAGACAAGCCGAACCACTTCTCGCAGAAATGCGCGAGCACCATGTCGATGATTTCACGCGCCTCGAGAGTGACTTCCCAATGGGACTCGCACTGCGAATTGGCCTGCTTAACGGCTTCCCGTGCCAGCCCGTCGAGGACGCTGCGAGTTACCCTCGCTGCCTCGGTGACCGCGTTCTTGAAGTCGGCCGGCTTGGCGACCAGATCCATGATCGCCGCGTTGACAGCCATGGATTCAAGCGCGTACACGCCATCGATCTGGCCGGCATCCAGGCCGAGATACAGCGTTCCGAACGAACGTTGCATGCGCGGCAGGTAGCCGGTGGCGGTGAGGTTGCGGGAGCAGTCCTGCAAGACCTCGTCCACCAGATCGCGACTGGCCACCAGCGCGCCAAAGGGCGTTTCCAAAACACCGCCGTGGTTCTTGCGAATGGCCGCCCAAATCGACGCGGCGGTGAATTCACTGGCCGAAGCCGCGTCTTCGATTGCGGCTTTCCACGCGTCAAAGGCGGCGACGGCGCCTTGCGTGCTTTCGATATGGCGCAGCCTCGCTATTTCCCTCTCGCCCCGGTCCTCTGACCACGATTTTGCGAAGGACTCGCCGCTTTGCATTGCGCGGGCGGCCAGGCCCTTGAGGGCGGACAAGCCAGGCGTAAACAGGTACATGCCCCATTCCAGGCGAACAAACGGCCGTGGCTCATCGTGCATGCGACTGCTGCCGTCTAACGCAATCCGCAGCGTGCCGTTGTCGTGCTCGAAGCGAAAATATCGCGGCCGGCCCGGTTCGGCGATTCCAAGCAACGGATCGCCCTGGCCGGAGTACGAGGCGGAGCTGTTGCCTCCGGCCAACCATCGCTGGATTACCTCGAACTGTTCACCGATGCTGGCGTTGTAGGCCATGAAGATCAGCCCGCGCTCCAGGGCGAGGCTCTTTGCCTTGGCGGATTCGTCAGTGACATTCGGGTCATGCAGGGGTCCGTACGACATGCCACGACGTATCAAGCGGGCAGGCCGCGCACCCGGTGGCTCCGGTTTGACGTTATCCCGAGGGTTGGCGCGCCGGATATGGGCATGAAGCGGGCAGACCTCCCCTTCCTTGTCGAAATCAAAGCTGAAGTCGTTGTCGTTGCCCGTGGCCGCATCGGCAAGAGCTTGGCCTGCGTTGGGATGGCCAATGGGCCAACGGCCAACCATCTTGCCGAGAAGCTGGAGTCGCTGCTCTCTTAGCTGATCCTTCGTCGCGTCCTCTGGCGCGGTGTCTTTCGCAGCGAGGGCCAGCGCTTGCTCAAGGGCGCCCACGTCCTGCCGCAGTTTGCGAACTACCAGGAAGCTGCCGTTGCGAAGGAGTCGCCGCGTTTCGCTCTGCTCTGCAGGCTTCGGCGCAGAGTCGGCGGCGTTGTCATGACCGAGCAGGATTTCCCCGAGATGAATCCGGTTGGCAAACTTTTTCCCCGCCTCGGACTCTTTGAGCACGGGCTGCGACTGGCTGTCGAGGAAGCCGAAATGCTCGCGAGCCGTGCCGGTATCGGACGGCAGACGGCGCATCCACTGGATGGACAGTGGTCTTGGTGCAGCAATGCCGTCGACGAGAGACGAATACTTGTTCAGCAGGCGAGTCCGCGCGGCGGCTTGCGACAGCTGCGAATTGCAGATGCGCAGTTGCAGTACCAGATGGACGCTGCTGAGATCGACGCGCGGGCAGGGATCATCCTTGGTCACGTCGGCAGCGTCGACCCCTTGCGCCCAGTTCAGTGCCGGAAGGCGCCAGCGGCGCGGATGGTTCACGCGCACATCACCCAGCATTCCGGCCCGCTGCTCCATGCCCTGCACGAACTCCTCAGGCAGAGAGGCAACTTCGTCGTCTGACAGTCCGGCAAGGCGCAGGCCTTGCAGCGTCAACGCTACATTGACCGAGATTTCGTTCTCGCCATGGGCGGCCTTAGTCGCAGTGGGCTCCACTTGGGCCAAAAAGGCTCCCAGGTCGGGTGATGAGTCGAACGCCAGCAGCAAAAGGCACCCGTCGGAAACGCCGGGGTAGCTTTGGATGATGCCGCCCTGCACATCCGCATATTCGCTTTCATCCGGAGCAGGCGGCAATGCGGGTATCGGCCGTACCGACGCTTGCGGCTTCCTCAGCCATTCCATGGCGTCCAGAAAGCGCACTTCGGCGAAGGCGATCGCCTCCTCGTATTTTGCACGGCCCTCCACGGTATTGATCATGGGCACGAATTCGCGCAGCAATTCGCTCGCTGCGCAGTGCAGGATGTCCCCATCTCTGGTTCCGGGCAGGTGCAGGTCGGCAAGGCGGTACAGGCCGGCAAGGCCCCGAACCCCTTGGCGAAATGCCGGGCGGCCCGCTTCCCTTTCGTCCAGACGTTCGTCTACGCCCATGTTGGTCGGGTCGGTCCCGTCCTTGCACAACTGTTTGCTGATGTCCTCTGCGGTCGGGATGTGAATCCGCGTGGTCGCCAGGTCGGCCTTGGCAAGGTCGTCGGTGTCGGCGGGGTTGCCGATGCGCCGCAGCCGGCGCTCGTACATCCGCAGGTACTGGGTGTCCTGGTAGGTCAGTCCGGGTGGCGAGTACAGAAACGGGGCTTCGGCATGATGCTTTCGCAGCCAGACACACCATTCGTCGAACGAGTGGTCCCATCCGGTGACGTAGTCTTCGGTGTTGCAGAAGATCAGGTCCAGCGAACGCGACACTTTCTGCCAGATGACGCGGATGTAGGACTCCCATGACCCGTCGAAGGTCACCGCCAGCATCACCTTGTCTTCCGGCTCGATGATCGCGACCCGGATCGAATGGATGCGGCCCACCCGCTCCACGGCGTCGGACAGGACGCGGGCAAACTCATACTCGTGCGCCGTCTGGCGGCCGAGGTGCAGGGTCTTCAGCACCCGCTTGACGCGGGTCTTGTAGGTGACGGCATCTAGCGCCGGCACAAAGCCCCTCCTGATCGGCGCGATGATTGTTAGGTCGGAAGTCCCGGTGAAACTGGCGCCCTTAATGGTTGTTTCGCGTCGCACGCTGCACCCCCCCGCATTTCAATCCGGTGGCAATTCTTGCGTGGAAGGCCTGAGCCGCCTATCCCCCGTTGGTGGTAAAGAATACGTCCGCCGGGGGCCGCTTGCCAGCTTTTTGGGCCGGCCTTGTCGGGCTGCGCGCGAGTTAAACTGCGGTGAATCGCCGACCAAGGGTCCGACCATGACCATCTACCTCCAGGGCGCGCAGGCAAAGACCGCAGACCTGCCGATCACCGACGCCGAATGGCTCGCCCGGGTGCAGCTCGCGGCCTGCTACCGGATCTTCGACCACCTCGGCTGGACGGAGATGATCTTCAACCACATCACTCTGCGCGTGCCTGCCGGACAAAACGATAAGCCGGCGCAGTTCCTGATCAACCCGTTCGGCCTGCACTACCGCGAGGTGACGGCCTCGAACCTGGTGCTGATCGACATCGACGGCAACCCGTTGCGCGAATCGGAATGGCCGGTCAACCGAGCCGGGTTCGTCACGCACAGCGCGATCCACGGCGCGATCGGGTCGGCGCATTGCGTGATGCACACGCACACAACGACCGGCATGGCGGTGGCCTGCCTGAAGGACGGCCTCTCGCCGACCAACTTTTATGCCGCCCAGCTGCACGGCGGGGTGGCGTACCACGACTTCGAAGGGGTCACGGTGGAACCCGCGGAGAAGGAACGCATGGTGCGCGACATCGGCGCCAAGCGCGCGGTAATCCTGCGCAACCACGGGCTGCTCACGTGGGGGCCGACGCTGCCGGAGGCCTTCATGCTGTTGTGGACCCTGCAGCGCGCCTGCGACATCCAGATCGCTTCGTCCTCGGCGGGCACGCTGCAGCCCATCGACGGCAAGGTGTTCGAGCAGACCGTGCGCGAGTCGGGCCCGGGCGAGAAGCGCGTCTGCGACGACGTGTTCGCCGCGATGCAGCGGATCGTCGACGCCAAGGACCCGTCGTACAGGAACTAAACCCGAATTCGCGGGACCACTCGCCCTATCCCATCGCTCTGCGTTGCTTCCTGGAGGCTCAGCGCCACGGCCGGCGCAAAATGGGGTCGCCTTCCAGAGTACGGCCGTCGATCGATCAAGTCAGGCAAACAGCAGTTCGATCTTGCCAGCGCGGCGACGTACAGGTCCCACGACAATCTTCACATCGTGACCCAGCTTGGCCACCAGTTCCAACAACTTCGCTTCGCTGACGCCGCGAAACTGTCCCCGGGTAATGCGCGATATCTTTGACTGATCGATGCCAAGCAGCGCGGCAGCCCCGACTTGCGTCAAGCGGCGCGCCTTTATCGTGCGGGAGATTTCCCCCGCAAGCTGCGATTTGCGTTGCATTTCTGCCGCGTCGGCATACCCTAAGTCGGCATAGACGTTGGTGCTGCCTTCTTCGACGGTCACTTCGTTGTGCCGGCTCATCATTGCGCTCCTTGCTGTGCTTGCCAAACCTCGTAATCCTGTTTTGCGGCCTTTAACCGCACGTTGATCAGGGCCAGATCTTCCTTGGGTGTCTTGATACCGTTCTTGGATTTCTTCTGGAAACAATGCAGAACGTAAATCCATCCAGCGAACTTGACCGTGTACACAGCCCGGTAGGTGTCACTGCGGTAGTCTTCGACCACTTCCAACACACCAGCCGAACCGAATCCGCTCATTGCCTTGGCGTCCTGGTGCTTTCCCCCCGCTTGCGCGAGGTCGATGGCGTGTCCGAACACGTCTTTGACATCTTCCGGCATCGCGTTCAAATCGCGCTTGGCCGAACCAATCCATTTGATAGGCTTGCGGGGCTGCTTTGACATCCCCTGCATTATGCTCATTCGGGCATAATCGTGTCAACACTCAATGGCGTACTTGATGGGTCATGGCACACGCAGCCGGCTATCGCGCGTGAATCGGATGCGTTCGTGCACCGAAAGCCCGACTAAGCCTCGAGCAGGCCCTTGATTTCGTCATCGAGCTGCGCAAGGCCGCGTCGGATCTCGGGGCCGGGTATCGCGCGATTGGCAAAGGAAACTGATCGCCGCCGAGGATCCGTCGTACAGGAACTAGCCGGGCCCGGGCCAGGGCTGCCAAGTTGACGTTAACGTAAGCGTCAAGTAGCATCCCGGGGCTTTCGGCGCGCCCGCTCGCGTATAAACTGTCCGTCCCGCGCTCCCCCCACGCTCCCGGCGAGGCCAGCCATGACCAACCTCAGCGACTCGAAGAACCTCGTCTACAAGGCGAAGCACAAGATCCGCTTCGTCACCGCGGCCAGCCTCTTCGACGGGCACGACGCGTCGATCAACATCATGCGGCGCATCCTGCAGGCCTCGGGCGTGGAGGTGATCCACCTCGGGCACAACCGCTCGGTCAACGAAGTCGTCACCGCCGCGCTGCAGGAGGACGTGCAGGGCCTCGCCGTGTCGTCCTACCAGGGCGGGCACCTCGAATACTTCAAGTACATGATCGACCTGCTGCGCAGCCGCGGCGGCGAGCGCATCAAGGTGTTCGGCGGCGGAGGCGGCGTGATCGTCGCCGAGGAGATCGCCGAGCTGCAGGCCTACGGCGTCGAGCGCATCTATTCGCCCGAGGACGGCCAGAAGATGGGCCTGCAGGGCATGATCAACGACATGCTCGCGCGCTGCGATTTCGACACCGCGCAACATGCTCCCGGGGACCTCAAGGCGATCAAGGCCGGCGACCGGCGTGCGCTGTCCCAGCTCATTACCGCCATCGAGGCCGGCACGCTGGACGCCAAGCTGAAGGACGCCCTCACGAAGGAATCGGCCGCCATGGCGGTCCCGGCGCTCGGTATCACCGGCACCGGCGGCGCGGGCAAGTCCTCGATCACCGACGAGCTGGTGCGCCGGTTTCGCCTCGACCAGGACGACAAGCTCAAGATCGCGGTGATCGCGGTCGACCCCTCGCGCAGGAAGACCGGCGGGGCGCTCCTCGGCGACCGCATCCGCATGAACGCGATCCAGTCGGAGAAGATCTACATGCGCTCGCTCGCGACGCGGGCCTCGGGCGCCGAGATCGCCGCCTGCCTGCCGGGCGTGATCGCGGCCTGCCGCGTGGCCGGGTTCGACCTCGTGATCGTCGAGACTTCCGGCATCGGGCAGGGCGACGCGGCCATCGTGCCGCATGTGAACGCTTCCCTCTACGTGATGACGCCGGAGTTCGGCGCCGCGAGCCAGCTCGAGAAGATCGACATGCTCGACTTCGCCGATTTCGTGGCGATCAACAAGTTCGACAGGAAGGGCGCGGAGGACGCGCTGCGCGACGTGAGAAAGCAGGTGCAAAGGAACCGCGAGGCCTTCACGCAGGCGCCCGAAACGATGCCGGTCTACGGCACCATCGCCTCGCGCTTCAATGACGATGGCGTGACGGCCCTCTACCAGGGGTTGCTCGAAAAGCTCACGGGCGCGGGCCTCGTGCTGTCCCCCGGCAAGCTCCCGAAAGTCGCCGGCAAGACCGCATCCGGCGTGAACGTGGTGATCCCGGCGCAGCGCGGAAGGTACCTGGCCGAGATTGCCGAGTGCGTGCGCGGTTACCTCGCCAGGGCCGAGGACCAGGCGCGCATCGCGCGCGAGCGCCAGCAGCTGGCCGGCACCAAGGCCATGCTCGGGGGCAAGGGCAACGATGCGATCGACGCGCTGATCGAAGAGAAAGACCGGTCCCTTGACGCACGCTCCAAGAAACTCCTCGAAATGTGGCCGGACACCCTCAAGGCGTATTCCGGTGAAGAGTACGTGGTGAAGATCCGCGATAAAGAGCTTCGCACCAAGCTCACCTACACGTCGCTCTCCGGCACCCAGGTGCCCAAGGTAGCGCTGCCGCGTTACCAGGACCACGGCGAGATCCTGCGCTGGCAGCTGCGCGAGAACGTGCCGGGCTCGTTCCCGTTCACCGCCGGCGTGTTCGCCTTCAAGCGCGAGAACGAGGACCCCACGCGCATGTTCGCGGGCGAGGGCGACCCGTTCCGCACCAACAAGCGTTTCCACCTCTTGTCCAAGGACATGCCGGCCAAGCGCCTGTCCACGGCCTTCGATTCGGTCACGCTGTACGGCTTCGAACCCGACGAGCGGCCGGACATCTACGGCAAGGTGGGCAACTCGGGCGTGTCTATCGCGACGCTTGAAGACATGAAGGTGCTGTACTCGGGCTTCGACCTCACCGACCCGAACACCTCGGTGTCGATGACGATCAACGGTCCGGCGCCGACGATCCTCGCGATGTTCTTCAACACCGCGATCGACCAGCAGGTCGACAAGTTTAAAATGGAGAACGGCCGCGACCCTTCTGATGACGAGCACGGCAAGATCCGCGAATGGACGCTGGCGACGGTGCGCGGCACCGTGCAGGCCGACATCCTCAAGGAAGACCAGGGCCAGAACACCTGCATCTTCTCCACCGAGTTTTCATTGAAGGTGATGGGCGACATCCAGGAGTACTTCGTCCACCACCAGGTGCGCAATTTCTACTCGGTGTCGATCTCGGGCTACCACATCGCGGAAGCCGGCGCGAATCCCATTTCGCAACTGGCTTTCACGCTGTCCAACGGATTCACCTTCGTCGAGGCGTACCTTGCCCGCGGCATGCGCATCGACGATTTCGCGCCCAACCTGTCGTTCTTCTTCTCCAACGGCATGGACCCGG
>JANNWA010000662.1:0-6320 GCA_031408275.1 Pseudomonadota bacterium | reverse complement strand
GCTCGAGGCGGCGCCCGGCGGGACCGTCGACCTCGTGCGCGATCACGCCATGTTCGAGCTGATGTACTCCTCCGGCCTGCGCCGCGCGGAACTGCTCTCGCTCGACTGGGGCGACGGCAGGCTCGACCTGAACGAAGGCCTGGTGACCGTGACCGGCAAGGGCGCGAAGACGCGCACGATCCCGGTGGGGTCCAAGGCGCGCGAAGTGCTCGCCGCTTGGCTCGCGGTGCGCGCGCAACTCGCCGCACCGGGCGAAAAGGCGCTGTTCGTCGGCGCGCGCGGCCGGCGGATCTCGGCGTCGACCCTGGCCGTGCGGCTCGGCGCGTGGGCGCGCGCACGGGGCGCGGAAGGGCATATCCACCCGCACGTGCTGCGCCATTCGTTCGCGAGCCACTTGCTGCAGTCCTCGCAGGACCTGCGTGCGGTGCAGGAGATGCTCGGGCACTCGAGCATCTCGACCACGCAGATCTACACGCACCTCGATTTCCAGGCGCTGGCCAAGGTCTACGACCAGGCGCACCCGCGCGCGAGGAAGAAATGAGCGCGTCGCTGGACACGCACGCCGCGCAGTGCGTGCCGCACTCTCCCGGCGAGCTCTTCTACGCGTTCATGAAGCTCGGCCTGCAGGGCTTCGGTGGCGTGCTGCCGGTGGCGCGGCACACGCTGGTGGACAGCTATCGCTGGCTCACGATGAACGAGTTCACCGACATCGTGTCGCGCTGCCAGGCCCTGCCCGGGCCGAACATCGTCAACGTCTCGATCTGCATCGGCGCGCGCCACTTCGGCGCCCGCGGTGCGATGGCCGCGTGCAGCGGGATCCTCGCCGTGCCGTTCGTCGTGGTGCTGATGCTCGGGGTGCTGTACTCGGGCTACGCCCAGGTGCCGGCAGTGGCGGCAGCCTTGCGCGGCGTGTCGGCGGTCGCGGCCGGGCTCATCATCGCCACGGCGTTGCGCATGGCGGCGTCGCCGCGCCTGCGCTCGTGGCGCGCGGTGTTCGGCATAGCCGCCTTCGGCGCCGTGTCGATGCTGCGATTGCCGCTTGCGCTGGTGCTGGCCATCGCCGTGCCGCTTTCGATCGCCGCCGCCTGGTTCGGCAGAAAGCCCGCACCGTGATCGACCGCCTGGGAATCCTCGCCGCGGATTTTGCGGTGCTGTCGATGCTCTCGGTCGGCGGGGCGGTCTCGGTGCTGCCGGAGATGCACCGCAGCCTCGTGGATGTGCATGGCTGGATGAGCAGCCGCGAGTTCAGCGACCTGTTCGCCCTTGCTCAGGCCGCGCCCGGCCCGAACGTGCTGGTCGTCAGCCTGTTCGGCTGGCAGGCGGCGGGCATGGCCGGCGCGCTGGTCACCACGATCGCGATGATCCTGCCCTCGAGCCTGCTCACTTACTACGCGGACCGGATGCTCTGGCGGCGCGCGGGCGCGGCGGCCTGGCGCGAGATCCTGGACAACGGCCTCGCGCCGATCACGGTGGGCCTGGTGGCGGCCTCCGGGGTGTTGCTGGCCAGTGCCAACATCAGCAATATCCCGGCCATGGCGTTTACCGTTGCCGCTGCGCTGATCGCCTGGCGCACCAAGGTGCATCCGCTGTGGCTGATCGCAGCCGGTGCCCTTGCGGGGATTGCGGGGGTCGTATGACCGCGAAGGCGCCCGCACCCGTGATCGTGCTCAACGCCGGGCGCGAGAAATCCATCAAGCGCCGCCATCCCTGGGTGTTCTCAGGTGCAATCGAAAAAGTGCTCGGCGACCCGCAGAGCGGCGACACCGTGCTGGTACGCAGCGCCGAGGGCCAGCAGCTCGGCCTCGCTGCGTACAGCCCGCAGTCGCAGATCCGCGGCCGTATGTGGACTTTCGACAGCGCGGCGAGCGTCGATGCGGCGTTCCTGCGCGACCGCCTGAAGCGTGCCATCGACATGCGCGAGCGGCTGCCGCTCGGCCAGCACACCAACGCGATGCGCCTCGTGCACAGCGAGTCCGACGGCCTGCCCGGGCTGATCGTCGATCGCTACGCCGACGTGCTGGTGGCGCAGTTCCTGTCCGCGGGCATGGAGCGCTGGCGGGAGGAAATCCTCGACGCGCTGGTCGAACTCACGCGCTGCGAGGCCGTGTTTGAACGATCGGACGCCGAAGTTCGCACGCTCGAAGGCCTGCCGGAGCATGCCGGGTTCGTGCGCGGCAACAGCGACGCCGCGCGCTGCGCGATCAGCGAGCATGGCCTCGTGTTTCGCGTGGACGTGGCGGCGGGGCAGAAGACCGGGTTCTTCCTCGACCAGCGCGCCAACCGCCTGCGGGTGCGCGAACTCTCGGCCGGCCGCGAGGTGCTGGACTGCTTTTGCTATTCGGGCGGCTTTGCGATTTCGTCCCTTGCGGGCGGCGCGAAGCAGGTCACCGCCGTCGACAGTTCGGAATCGGCGATCAAAGTGGCGCGGGAGAACCTCAAGTCCAACGCGCTGGATGCCTCTCGCCTCGCGTTCAAGGAAGCGGACGTGTTCCTGCACCTGAGGGACCTGCGCAACCGCGGCGCAAAGTTCGACCTCATCGTGCTCGACCCGCCGAAATTCGCGCCGACCGCGGCGCAGGTGGAAAACGCCTCGCGCGCCTACAAGGACATCAACCTGCTGGCGCTGAAGCTGCTCGCGCCCGGCGGGCTGCTGGCGACTTTCTCCTGTTCGGGAGGGATCTCGGCGGATCTCTTCCAGAAAATCGTCGCCGGCGCGGCGCTCGATGCGGGAGCGGAAGCGAAGATCATCGAGCGCTTCGGCCCGGCGGCCGACCACCCGGTGGCGCTGGAGTTTCCGGAAGGCGATTACCTCAAGGGACTCCTGGTCTACCGCGCCTGAGCCCGGCGGCGTACGGGTTCCTTGCGGGAGCGATGACGGAGTAGAATCCGCCCTCCCCGGCCCCGCAGTACCCCAGGAGTAGCCATGCAGCAGGACAACATGATTCCCGTCACCATCCTCACCGGCTTTCTCGGCAGCGGCAAGACGACGCTGCTCAACCGCATCCTCAAGGAGGACCACGGCCACAAGATCGCCGTGATCGAGAACGAGTTCGGCGAGGTCGGCGTGGACAACGACATCCTCGAGACCAGCGACGAGCAGATCATCGAGATGAACAACGGCTGCATCTGCTGCACGGTGCGCGGCGACCTGATCCGCATCCTCGGCACACTCAAGGAAAAGCGCGACAGCGGCGCCCTCAAGTTCGACCGGGTGATCATCGAGACCACCGGCATGGCCGACCCGGGCCCGGTGGCGCAGACTTTCTTTACCGACGAGGAGATCGGCAGCAACTACCTGCTCGATTCCATCCTCACGATCGTGGACGCGAAGCACGCGAAGGAGACGCTCGACGAGTTCCACGAGGCGCAGGAGCAGGTGGGTTTCGCCGACCGCATCCTGATGTCGAAGACCGACCTCGTGTCGGAAGAGGAAGTGAAGACGTTGTCGGATCGCATCCGCAAGATGAACCCGCGCGCGCCGATCAAGCACGTGCACTTCGGCAACGCGCTGATCGCCGAGGTGCTCGACATCCGCGGCTTCAACCTCAACGCGATCCTCGAGCTCGAGCCGGACTTCCTCACCGATTCGGCCCACGAGCACCACGATGAGGTCGAATCGTTCGTCTACCGCAGCGACAAGGCTTTCGATGGCGCGAAGCTCGAGCAGTTCCTCGGCGGCATGATCCAGGTCTACGGCCCCGACCTGCTGCGCTACAAGGGGGTGCTGTGGATGAAGGGCAACCCCAATCGCGTGGTGTTCCAGGGCGTGCACATGATGATGGGCGGCGACGTCGGCAAGCCCTGGACGAAGGGTGAGAAGAAGGCGTCGATCATGGTGTTCATCGGCAAGAAGCTGCCGAAGGACCTGTTCATCGCCGGCCTGGACCAGTGCCTTGCCGGGGCCAAATAGCCCCGCTTGAAGGCGTATTTGACCGGGCGTGTATGATCCACGCATGGGCAAGCCCTTCTTCCTGAGACTGCTCCTCGCGTTCGCGATTGCCTTTGCGGGCAGCGCGGCGCAGCTGCACTCGCTTGGGCACGCGCAGTACGACCTGACGTCCGCCGCCGGCGACCATGACGGAAAAGCGCCTGCGCCCCTCAAGCATTCGACCGAGCAGTGCCTGGTCGTCCATGCGCTTGATGGCACGGCCGTCGAGCCCGGGACGTTTCTCGCCGCCGAGAAGGTCTCCCAGTACGCTTTTTCCAGCATAGCTGTTCGCGACGGCGAAACACCCGCCCTCGCGTTCCAGCCCCGCGCCCCACCGATCTCCGCCTAGTTTTCCGTGTACCGGCCGCGCACACGCGGCTGACTTTCGCGCTTCCACGTGAAGTGCACTGCCCTGGATTCGAGGAGAGATCATGTACAAGCACAGGCTCATTGCATTTGGCGTGGCGTCAGCGGTGTCCGCCGCATTTGCGCTGCCGCACGCGGCGGTTGCGGCGACCGACGACGACCTGAAGGAACTGCGCGAGCAGGTTCGCCAGCTTAAGGACAGTTACGAGAAGCGCATCGAGGCGCTGGAGAAGCGCCTGCAGCAGGCCGAGCAGTCGGCCGGAAAGGCGGAGGCCGCGGCTACACAGGCGCAGGGCACCGCCACCCAGGCGCAAGGCACGGCCAACCAGGCAGCGGTGCAGGCAAGCAGCCGTCCCACCGGGGCAAGCGCGTTCAACCCCGGCATATCGCTGATCCTGAACGGGACCTACGGCAACCTCTCGAGGGATCCCGCGAACTACCGGATCAACGGCTTTGCCCCGACGGGTGGCGAAGTCGCCCCGCCGGCACGCGGCTTCAGCCTGGGCGAGACGGAACTCGCCATCAGCGCGAACATCGACCACTACTTTCGCGGCACCATGTATGCCGCGCTCGCGCCCGACAACGGCGTCGGCGTAGAAGAGGCGTATATCCAGACGCTGGCGCTGTCCAACGGTTTTACTGTCAAGGCCGGGCGGTTCCTTTCGGGCGTGAGCTACCAGAACCAGATCCATCCCCACGCCTGGGACTTTACCGATGCGTCGCTCGCGAACAAGGCGTTCCTCGGCGGCAAGTTCAACGACGACGGCGTGCAGGTGAAGTGGGTGGCGCCGACCGACCTGTATTTTGCCGTTAGCGCGGAAGCCGGGCGCGGGCGCACGTTTCCCGCCGGGCCGGAGGGCGGGCGCAGCAAGAACGGCATCGGCTCGGGCGTGCTGTCCGCGCAACTGGGCGGCGACATCGGCGCGAGCACCGCCTGGCGGGTCGGTTTGTCCAACTTGCAGACTTCACCGCAGGGCCGCACCTACGAGGACCTCGATTCGGCCGGCACGACGGTGACCAACAGTTTCTCCGGCAAGAGCCGCCTGTGGGTCCTGGACGGGGTGCTCAAATGGGCGCCGAACGGCAACGCAACGCAGACGAACTTCAAGCTGCAGGGCGAATACTTCCGCAGAAAAGAATCCGGCAACCTGACCTACGACACCGCCGCGGCATCGCTCGGCACCCAGGTCGACAGCTATTCCTCGCAACAGTCCGGCTACTACCTGCAGGGCGTCTACCAGTTCATGCCGCAGTGGCGCGCAGGCTATCGCTACGACCAACTGAGTGCAGGCACCACGAGCCTCGGACTGGTGAACAGCGGCGCCCTGACGGCGGCGGACTTCCCGATCCTCAATGCCTACAACCCGACCCGGAACACCGTCATGGTCGACTGGAGCCCGAGCGAATTCAGCCGCCTGCGATTGCAGTTCGCGCGCGACCGCTCGCAGTTCGCGGTGACAGACAACCAGGTCTTCCTCCAGTACGTCATGAGCCTCGGGGCCCATGGTGCGCACAAGTTCTGAGGTGAAACGATGAAAAAGATACTTAACGCCCTGTTGGCGCTGGCCTTGGCGACGGCTGCGCTGCCGTCGGTCGCGGCGCTGAACGTTTTTGCGTGCGAACCGGAGTGGGGTGCCCTCGCCAAGGAGCTCGGCGGGGACCGGCTTTCAATCTACAGCGCCACTACCGCGCTGCAGGATCCCCATCGCATCGAGGCGCGGCCGAGCCTGATCGCACGGGCCCGGTCCGCGGATCTCATGATCTGCACGGGTTCGGACCTGGAGGTGGGTTGGCTGCCGCTGCTGTTCACCCAGTCCGGCAACGCCAAGATCCGGCCGGGTTCGCCCGGGTACTTCGAGGCGTCCCAGTTCGTGGCGAAGATAGAGATCCCCAAGGTGATCGACCGCTCGATGGGCGACATCCATCCCGGCGGCAACCCGCATGTACACCTCGATCCGCGCAACATTTCGAAGATTGCCGAAGCGCTGGGCGACCGGCTGGCGCAAATCGATCCGGCCGGCGCGCA
>JANNWA010000661.1:0-2049 GCA_031408275.1 Pseudomonadota bacterium | reverse complement strand
ACACACGCACCGGCGACGCCGGCGAGACCGGACTTGGCGACGGCGCGCGGGTCCCGAAGGAAAGCGCGCGCATCCAGGCGCTCGGCGACATCGACGAACTGAACTCGACCATCGGGCTGCTGCTGGCCGAGGACCTGCCGCCGGCGATCCGCGACGCGCTCGAAGGCGTGCAGCACGACTTGTTTGATCTCGGCGGTGAGGTCTCGATCCCTGGCCGGCAGGCCATCGCCGACCCGCACGTCAAGCGCCTCGAAGACCTGCTCGACGCCTTCAACGCCGACCTGCCACCGCTGAAGGACTTCATCCTGCCCGGCGGCTCGCGCGCCGCGGCCTGCGCGCATCTCGTGCGCACGGTCTGCCGCCGCGCCGAGCGCAGCCTCGTGGCGCTCGGGCGTGGCGAGCCGGTGAGCGAACGCTCGCGCCAGTACCTGAACCGGCTGTCCGACCTCGCGTTCGTGATCGGCCGGCTGGCGAACCGCCACGCGGGACGCGGCGACGTCCTGTGGCAACCCGGACGCAGCACGCGTTAGGCGGCCATGAGACTGCTCCTTGCCGCTTTTGGAATGACGCTCGCCTGCGCAGTTGCCAACGCCCAGGAACGGGCCGAGACCCTCTTCAACCTGGTGAGCCTTTCGGCCCAGGCCGAGCGCGAGGTCGCAAACGATACGCTCACCGCCGTGCTGGCCGCGGAAGCGGAAGGCGCGGACCCCGCGACGCTGGCCGAGTCGGTCAACCGCACCATGCGCGAGGCCCTGAAGCTCGCGCAGGGGTCCCCTGCGGTGAAGGCGCGTTCGCTCAGCTACCAGACGCTGCCGGTGTACGACAAGGCGCGCATCGTGCGCTGGCGGGTGCGCCAGGAGTTGCGGCTGGAAAGCACGGAATTCGCCCAAGCGACCGAACTCATCGGCAAGCTGCAGGCCTCGATGATGGTGACGAGCCTCGCGGCCGGCCTGTCGCCCGCTGCCCGCAAGCAGGCGGAGAACGCGCTCATCGTCGAGGCGCTTGCCGCCTTCCACGAGCGCGCCGCGATCATCCGCGACGCGCAGAAGGCCAAAGGCTACCGGGTGAAGGAAGTCCAGGTCGGCAGCGGCGGCGTCCAGCCGAGGTTCTACGCCGCACCGCCGCGCTCGGCCATGGCGTCGGCCTCCGCGGCGCCGCCGGCGGTCGAGCCGGGCGCCTCGGTCCTGCAAGTCAGCGTCAACGGGACGATCCAGCTGCAGTAGTCGCGCGGGCTGGCCCGGGGGCGCCGCCCCGCAGTGCGCCATCCTGCACGTACAATAGGGGCTGGCTACGGTTCGGGGCTTCGATGCGCGGCAAATTCTCTCCGGTCAGGGCGCTGGTCTTCGACGTGTTCGGAACGGTCGTCGACTGGCGCGGCTCGATCATTCGCGAAGTCCGAGCCCTCGCGCGCGCGAAGAAACTCGACCTCGACGCGGAGGCTTTCGCCGACGCGTGGCGCGCGGGCTACCAGCCGGCCATGGCGAAGGTGCGCTCCGGGGAGCTGGGCTGGACCAAGATCGACGCCCTGCATCGCATGATCCTGGACGACCTGCTCAAGGCCTTCGCCGTGCGCGGCCTGAAAGAGCCTGAGATCGACCACCTCAACCGCGTCTGGCACCGCCTGCGTCCCTGGCCCGACTCGCGGGCCGGACTGAAGGCCCTGAAGAAACACCGAATCATCGCGACGCTCTCCAACGGCAACGTGTCGCTGCTGGCGAACATGGCGAAAGCGGGCGGGCTCCCGTGGGACTGCATCTTCTCCGGCGAGAACTTCCACCACTACAAACCCGACCCCGAAACCTACCTCGGCGCCTGTGGACTGCTGTCGCTCGAGCCCGCGCAAGTGATGATGGTGGCCGCGCACAAGAATGACCTTTTCGCGGCCAAGGCGTGCGGCCTCGCGACCGCGTTCGTGCGCCGGCCGCTCGAGTTCGGCCCCGGCGCGAAGAAGGACCTCAAGGCAGAGCGCGCGTTTGACCGCAGTATTGATCTGCGTGCGGACGACTTCCCCGACCTCGCGCGGCGCCTCGGGCCATGAGCAGCATCGAC
>JANNWA010000660.1:0-21369 GCA_031408275.1 Pseudomonadota bacterium | reverse complement strand
CGCAGGTCGTTGCCCGCCGCGCGCGCGACCACGAAGAGCAGCAGCGAGCCGAACACCAGGCACAGCGTGCGAAAGGTCCACGGCGTGAACTCCGCGAGCGCGATCTTCATCGCGGTCCAGTTGAAGCCCCAGGCGAACGTCAGCCCGGCGAGCGTCCACCACAGCGACCGCGGCATCCGCTGGTGGCTGGTGGGCTTCATCGCTGCGGGAGGATCACGGTGGCGATCGCGGCCGTCACGAAGGCAAGCGCCGCGTAGTCCTGCCACGCGGGAATCTCGCCGAGGAACAGCATGCCGCTGAAGACGCCGACCACCGGGATCATCAGCGTGGAAAGCCCCGCGACGCCGGCAGGCGCGCGATCCACGATCTTGGTCCACGCCCACCAGCCGAAGATGAACACGAAGAACATGTTGAAGAGCACCCCGAGCGCGGGCCACAGCGAAACCCCGTGCAGCGCGAGCACCTGGTCGCGCTCGAAAATGAACGACAGCAGGAAGATCGGGATGCCGCCGACGAGGCCCATCCACGCGGTGAACGAGGCCACCGGCAGTCCGATGGGCAGTTTCTTCTGCAGGATCGTGCCGACCGCCCAGACGAGCGCGGAGCCGAGCATCAGCAGCACGCCGGCCAGGGCGCCGCCCATCTGCGCCGCATCCTTAAGCACCAGCACGAGCACGCCGGCGACCCCGAACGCCACGCCCGCCAAGCGGCGCGGCGTGAGCGCCTCGTGGAGTACCAGCCACGAGAGCAGGACGCTCCACGCAGGCATCGTGTATTGCAGGATGGCCACGCGCCCCGAGGGCAGCAGGGGCAGCGCGAGCATCAGGAAGAAATTCTGCAGCGAGACCGTGAAGAACGCGATCAGCACGAGCCGCCCCCATTGCCCTTGCGGCACGCGCACCGCGAGGCCGCGCGCCCGTGCGATCGCAAGGAGCCCGACAAACGCCGAGAGGAAGCACAGGCTGCGGAAAAACCACGGCGGCACCTCGGTGATCACCACCTTCATCACCGTCCAGTTGAATCCCCAGATCAGCGTGAGCGCGACGAGCATCGAATACAGCGACCGCGGCAGCACGTCACCCCCCGCCCCCGGGCGGTCCGTCACCTCGAAACCCGCACGGGCATCGACTGCATGCCGCGAAACACCATCGAGTTGATCCACTCGGGCTCGCCCGCCGGCTCGATCCGGCTGAAGTACCGCGCCACCGCCGGGATGGCGATCTCGCCCTCCAGGCGCGCGAGCGGGAAACCCAGGCAGATGTGCAGGCCGAAGCCGAAAGTCAGGTGGGGAACGCCGTCGCGCTCGAGCAGTACCCTATCCGGGTCGGGATAGGCCCGCGGATCGCGGTTGGCGGCGTTCAGCATCATGAAAACGCGGTCGCCCGGGTTCAGGGTCTTGCCGTGCAGTTCGTGCGCCACCTGCACGATGCGGACCTGCGCGCCGCTCGGGCCGTCGTAGCGCAGCAGTTCTTCCCCGGCCCGCGCCGCGAGGCGCTCCGGGTCGGCGCGCAGCTTCTGCAACTCGCCCGGAAACGCCAGCAGCGAGCGAATCGAGTTGGCGATGTGGTTGGTGGTCGTCTCATGCCCGGCAAACAGCAGCAGGATGCAGGTGGCGACGAGTTCGTCCTCCGACAGGCGGTCGCCTGCGTCCTCGAGGTGCACGAGTTCGGAGAGCAAGTCCGCGCGCGGCGCGGCGCGACGGTTCGCGATCATCGCGCGGAAGAACCCGGCCATCTCGTGGGTCGCCGATTCGGCTACCGCGTACTTTTCCGGGGAGGTGCGCGAGCTGCCGATGAACAGGGCCATGTCGTCGGACATCCGCTTCACCCGCGCGAGCTCGCCGCGCGGCACGCCCAGCATGGCCATGATCACGAGCGCCGGCAGCGGCCCGGCAAACGCGGTGATGAAGTCGATCTCCTCGCGCCCGTCGATCTCGGCGAGCAGCCACGCGGTGAGCGCCTCGATCTGCGGGCGCATGTCGCGCATCGACTTGAGGTTGAACACCTTGCTCGTGAGCCGGCGCAGGCGCGTGTGCTCGGGCGGGTCCCGGAACACCATCCAGAGCGAGAGGTAGCGGATGATTTCGCCGATCTTCGCGGCCTCCGGGCCGGGCATCGACGCGAAGAACGGCCGCAGCCGGTCCGAGGACATTTCCTTGTCCAGGCACACCCGCTTCACATCCGAGTAGCGCGTGAGGACCCACGACTTGATCCGCGGGCTCCAGTGCGCGGGATCCTCGTCCTGCATGCGCCGGTACATCGGGAACGGATCCGCGAGGAAAGCCGGGTCGTCGGGGCGGTAGTCGATGGGGCGGTTCATGGGGTTCAGTTCCTCGTCACGAGCCAGACCCCGACCACTGTCAGAGCCATGCCGAACGCAGCCCACAGCGTATAGGCCTCGCCGAACGCGAGCCACGCAAGGATAGCGGTCACCGGGGGGCACAGGTAGATCAGGCTCACCACCGCCGTGGCCGCGCCGTGCCGGATCAGCCAGAACAGCAGGAATACTGCGCCCAGCGACAGGCCGAACACCATCCACCCGAGAGCAAGCGCGAACGGCAGGGTCCACTGCACCTCGAGCGATTCGGCAAAGTACGCCAGGGGCGCCGTGACCAGCAGGGCCGCGATGAACTGCAGCGCGGAATTGGTGCGCATGTCCACGTGGGCGCAATGGCGCTTCTGGTAGAGCGTGCCATAGGTGATCGACAACAGCGCCACAGTTGCCGACAGCGCGCTCTCCCATGTGACCGCGCCGAGCGCCATCTTGTTCCAGACCACCGTCAATACGCCGAGGAACCCGAGCACGAGGCCGGCCCACTGGCGGCGCGTGGCGCGTTCGCCCACCATGTGCTCGGACAGGAACGCGGTCAGGATCGGCTGCAGACCCACGATGAGGGCGGCGACGCCGGCCGGCATGCCCAGGCTGATCGCCACGAACACGCCCCCGAGGTAGCCCGCCTGGATGAGCGCGCCGGCGACCATCACATGCCCCGCCTCCCGGGCCGTCGCGGGCCAGGCCGCGCGCGCAAGCCAGCAGACCGGGAGCATTAGAACCACGACGCATCCGTAGCGCAGTGCCAGATAGGTGAGCGGGCCGCAGTAGGGCAGGCCGAACTTCGCCCCGATGAACCCGGAACTCCACAGGAAGACGAACAACCCCGGGATCGCGAATCCGGCGGCCAATGCAGAGGAGGCGGCCGGCACGGGGGGAGCAGTCATTGGCGCATTGTTACGGGTTTCACGGACCCCGTCCGGGGCGTTTCGCCAGCGCTCGGACCGGAGTCCGGGGCAGTTTCAAACGAAGTGCTCACTAACTAACGGTTTCATCCTTCGATGGTTGAATATTACACTTTTATATCAACAGTTTAATATCTATTCAAAAAATACTTGACGCACTGCACCAATCTGCTAATATCTTAATTGTTGCGATGCACAAAGCGGGTCACATAAAGACGCGCAAAAAGCTCACCCGGATTTCAGTAAAACTTTCTCGACCACACTTACCAAGGAGTCAATCATGTACGTCACCCCCGAGCAGATCACCTCTGCCAACAAAACCAATGTCGAAGCCGCCCTTTCGATCGCCGCCGCGCAATTCGCCGCGATGGAAAAGCTGGCCAACATCCAGGCGACCGCGATGAAGTCGCTGTTCGAAGACGCGCTTGCCAACACCCGCGCGCTGGCCGGTGCGAAAGACGTGCAGGAACTCGTTGCCCTGCAGCAGACCTTCGCCCAGCCCGCCGTCGAGAAGGCGGTTGCCTACTCGAAGAGCGTGTACGCGGTCGCCGTCGAAGCGAACACCGGGCTGTCGAAGTTCGCCGAGTCGAAGGCCTCTGAGCTCAACCAGAACTTCGTGTCGCTGCTGGACAAGGCGAGCAAGAACGCCCCGGCCGGCTCCGACGTCGGCGTGGCCGCGGTCAAGTCGATGCTGTCCGCCGCCAATTCGGCCTACGACACGTTCACCAAAGCCGCCAAGCAGGCCTCGGAAATGGCGGAAGCGAATGTCTCTGCCGCGACGGAATCGGTGAAAGGCTTCGCCAAAGCAAAAAAAGCCGCCTGAGCGCTGATACCCCGGCCAAGCGCCGGAAAGTCAGCGCGGTGCGCGCAAAGCCCCTGGCCAAGCGCGCAGCAGCCAAGCCGGTGAAGAAGCCGGCGCCCAAGGTGGCAGTAAAAGCCAAGGGCAAAGCGAAAAAGAAGTAGCCTCAAACAAAACCCCGCTCCGGCGGGGTTTTGTACTTTCAGTCCAGGGTTTCCCTGAACGGATGGCCGCGCCGCGTGATCTCGGCGCGGATCTCTTCCATCGCCGCCTTCACTTCCGCGGGATCGCCGCGCACGCCGAGCTCGATGTGGCCCCGGCTGCCGTCCTTGCCCATTGTCGGGAGCGAAAAGAGCTTCAACTTCTTCCACTTCGCCTCGATCGCGTACATCAGGTCGGAGAGCATGCTCTCGCCGGCCTCGAAGACGAAGATCGACTCTTCCTTGAGCGCGTCCGTGTTGTGCAGGTGACGGTAGCGCTCGTCGAGCACCCATTCGACCATCGGCCAGGCCATCTGCGGGAAGCCCGGCACGAAATGGTGGTTGCGGATGGAGAACCCCGCCACCCGGTTCACCGGATTCGGAATGATCTGCGAGCCGACGGGGAACTCCCCCATCTTGAGGCGCTGGGGCGTGATCTCGATGCCGAAGCGGCCGCGGATCTCGGCTTCCGCCTCCGGGTGCAGCACGAGCGGCACGCCGAGCGCGTCGCCCGCGCATTGCCTCGTGTGGTCGTCGGGTGTGGCGCCGATCCCGCCGTAACTGAAGACGATGTCGCCCGAAGCGAAGGTGCGCCGGAGGACCGCGGTCAGCCGCGGCGGATCGTCGGCGAGGTACTCGCAGAACGACAGCCGCATCCCCCGCTTTGCCAGCGCCCCCACCAGTACGCTGAAATGCTTGTCCTGCCGCTTGCCGACGAGGATCTCGTCGCCGATGATGAGTGCGCCCACGCCCATGCCGTTCAACTCCCGTAGTTTTTCCGCCACCGCCACAACGCCGCCGCGATGACCGCAGCGGCCTGCACTGCCGCCACCGCCCCCGCAAACCCGGGCCGCTCCCAGAACGGGGGCAGCACCAGGTCGGCAAGCCCTTTCGCACCTGCCGCGTTCAGCAGCATCGGCACCAGCCAGTACAGGAGCAACAGATAGAAGACGGTTGCCGCCTCGGCGCGGCGCGGCTGGCGAGCCAGCGCGAAGAACATGAAAATCGCCGCGTCCCGGGTGGCCAGCAGGATCAGCGGGATCGGCGCGAGCACGACGCCCTGGAACAGGCCGCCGTCGCTGCCGCGGGTCCCGACCAGCAGCACTGTGAGCAGGCAGAACGCGAAAGAAAGCGCAAGCGAAACCGGCCACAGCGGCGTTTCCTGCAGGAGGCGCCGCCGGTCACGCGCCGCTATCCGCTGCAGACGGCGGCGCACGGCCATGGCCCCGCTCGCCTCCGAAAACAGCAGCGGGTAGATCGTCGCGAGAGAGACGATCAGCCCGGCAATCAGGAACACGTTGCGTTGCTGGCCCAGCGTGTCCTGGGCCCGGATGCCGAACCCCGAGATATAGGCACTGACGAAGAGTAGGAACGCGACCCAGGCCCACGGCGCCGTGCGCACGCGCAGCTCCTGGCACATCAGCCGGTGCGCCCCGAACACCGCCCAAGCCGCGAACACGAGCGTGGACGCGAGCAGGAAATCGATCCGCGCCCAGCTGCGGCCCCACCAGCCGATCTCGCTCTCGCCCGCCGTCAGCACCGACATCCACGGTCCGACGACGAGGAGCACGATCCCGAGCACCCACGCGGTCGATGAACTGCGCGCGAGAGGCTTTCTCGCCGCGACGATGCTGCCGATCAGCGCGATCGCCGCCAGGAGGACCATTCCGCCGAGCAGGAAGAGCGCCATTTTGGTCGCATGCCGCTCGGGCGATGCGCCAAGGTAGGCGAGGAGGCACATCGCACCCCCGTACCACGCGAACGCGGGTGCGCCGGCGAGTTTGCCCCACGTCATCGCCCAGGGCTCGATCGCCGACATGCGCTGGCCGTCCCAGGTTCGCGCGCGGACCTCCCCCAGCACCGAATCGCCTGACTGCACGCCGCCCCACAGCGCGAACGCGATGAACAGGCTCACCGCCGTGACCGAAAGCGGGGAAGACGGGTCCAGTTCGCTCAGCTTGTAGACCAGCCCGAAAATCAGCACCAGCGCGACCGGCAGGGCGATCAGCCGATGCGGCGTGAGTTCGAGCCAGAGGTTGCGGCGCAGTTCCGGGTTCATGCCGCGCCCTCCGGCTTGCCGTGCGACACAGTCCGCAGATACGACTGGTGCAGGTTCTCACGCTCCGCCGAGAACGCGGCCACCGGCAATCCGGCCAGCACGAGCGCGCGCAGCACCTCGCTCTGCGCCTCGCTGTCGCCGGCGATCTCGACGAGCGCATCCGTCGTCCCGGCCTCGATCACCCGGATACCCGCAATGCCCGAGAGCGATCCGGGCAGGTCCGCCACCGCCCGCGCAAATGCAATCCTCACCTGCTGCCCGCCCACCGCCGCGCCGCCAAGGGGCTTGCTCTCGATGATGCGCCCCTGCCGCATCACCAGCATGTGGGTCGAGTACTCGTCCAGCTCCGCGAGGATGTGCGAGGACACCAGCAAGGTCATGCCCTCACCGGCCAGGCGCTTGAACAGGAGCGCCAGCGAATGCCGCGCCTCGGGGTCCAGCCCCGACGCCGGCTCGTCGAGCATCAGCACCTGCGGGTCGTGGATCAGCGACTGGCCGATGGCGACACGCTGGCGCTGGCCGCGCGAGAGCTCCGCGGCCCTGCGCGCGAGAAGTCCCTCCAGATCGAGCCTTTGGGCCGTGCGCGCCACCGCCTCGTCAAGCGCCCCGTCCTTCACGCCGTGCGCCGCGGCCGCGTGCGCGAAGCACTGCCGCACGGTCATCGCATCGTAGAGGCCATAGAAATCGGACAGGTACCCGATGCGCCTGTGCACCGTGCGCGGCTCCTCGAGCACGTCGACCCCGGCCACGTCGATCCGCCCGAGCAGCGGCTGCTCGAGCCCCGCGAGGCAGCGCAGGAGGGTGGTCTTGCCCGCGCCGTTGGGCCCGACGAGCGCGGTCACGCTGCCCGCGGCGACGCTGAACGAGACATCGTCGAGCGCGCGCACGCCGGGGTACTCGAACAGCAGGCTGGAGACTTCGATGGCGGGGGACATGGCTGGCTACGCTACGCGAAGCGGGCGCCGCACTCAAGTTTGACAGCGGCTTGACAGTGCCCACCCCCGAACCTAGGCTGGACCGCATGCATTCACCTGCTCCCGGATCCTCCACCATCCCCACCACCTGCTGGGAATGCTCCACCTGCTGCGGCGCCCTCGCCCATGTCGAAAACGGGCGCGTGACGCGCATCGACCCCAATCCCGCCCACCCGGCCTCGCGCGGCGCCTTCTGCGTCAAGGGCATCCGCGGCCTGGCCGAAATCACCTACGGCGCGACGCGCCTGCTGCGGCCGTTGCGCCGCGTAGGCGAGCGCGGCTCGAACCGCTGGGAGGAAATCTCCTGGGATGCAGCGCTCGACGCAATGGCCGAAGGCTTTGCCGCTGCACGAACGAAGCACGGGCCGCTTGCACTGGCCGGTGCGGTGGGCGGCGCGTTCTTTTCGCGCGGCCCGATCGTGGCGCTGCTCATGCGCGCAATGGGTTCGCCCAACTTCCTCATCAACCAGGACCTGTGCGGCGGCTGCCGCGGCGTGTCCGACATGGTCACGGGCCTCGCGATCCAGGGCGGCGAGGACGTGGAGCAGGCGAACACCGTGCTCATCGTCGGCGCCAACCCGCACGCGGCCAACCCCGTTCAATGGGCCCGCATCAAGGAAGCGAAACAGCGTGGCGCGAAGATCATCGTGCTCGACCCGCTGCGCTCAGAGGCCGCGAAGATTGCCGACCTGTGGCTGCGCCCGCGCCCGGGCACCGACGCGGCGATCGGCCTCGCGATGATGCACGTGTTGCTGGCCGAGAACCGCCACGATGCCGCATTCATCGAACGCTGGACGCGCGGGTTCGAGCAACTCGCGGAACGCGTTTCGGGATGGACGCCGGAGCGCGCCTCCAGTGTGAGCGGCGTGCCGGCCGACCTGATCGTTGCGGCTGCACACGCGTACTCCAACGGACCGTCCGCGTTTGTCTCGGGCCACGGCATCGATGCGGTGAGCAACGGCGTGCAGACGTTTCGCGTGTTCCACTGCCTGGTCGCGATCAGCGGCAACCTCGACCGGCTTGGCGGCAACCGCCGCTCCAAGCGCCCGAAAGGATTCCGCAATTACTTCGACGTCATCCACGACCCGGCCTTCCAGCTGCCGGCGGAGATCGCCAACCAGACGCTGGGCGCAGACCGGTTTCCGCTCTGGGCCGGCCCCAAAGGCTGGCAGACCGCCTGCCACAACCCCACGGTCATCAACGCGATCCTCACGGGGCAACCCTACCCGGTACGCGCCATGTACGTCTCCGGCGTGAACATCGCGGTCACCTACCCGGACTCGCAGCGGACCATCGAAGCGCTGCGCTCACTGGACTTCCTCGCAGTCTCTGCGCACAGCATGAACCCGACGGCGGCGCTCGCCGACATCGTGCTGCCCAAGACCACGACGCTCGAGGAGGAGGACGTCTCGATCAACGCGCAGCGCCCCTGCGTCACCTGGACCGCGGCGCTCGCCGCGCGCGTCGGCGAAGCGCGTCCCGACGTGGAGATCGCCGCCGGCCTCATCGAACGCATGGCCGTGCGCGGCGCCGCGAACCCTGCGCTGATGCCGTGGCGCACGCAGCGCGAGTTCAACGCGCACCTTTTGAAGGACACGAACCTGTCGATCGAAGACCTCGCGCGCCAGGGGTTTGCGGAGTTCGAGCACACACTGGGCAATTTCGACGCGCAGGTATTCAAGACGCCGAGCGGCAAGGTCGAACTCTGGTCGCAGCGCATGGCCGATGCAGGGCTGGATCCGCTGCCCGACTGGGTGCCCACCGGCGCATCGCAGGAGAACGATCCCGCGTACCCATGCACCCTGCAGACGGGTCTGCGCGAAAAGACCTACCACCACTCCCGGTTTCGCGAGCAGGCGTGGGCGCGCAAGGTCTCCCCCGACCCGCTCCTCAAGATGCATCCGGACACCGCGCAGTCGCTTGGCATTGCCGACGGCGACTGGGTCAGCATAGAGACGCCGCGCGGCCAGGGCGCCTGCCGCGTCAAGGCCTCGGTCACCGACGCAACCGCACCGGGCATCGTCGTGACAGGCATGGGCTGGTGGCTGCCTGAAGCGGCCGGCCCGGAGTTCGGGGCGCTCGACATCAACATCAACGCGGCGCTCAGCTACGTCGGCCCCTACGACCCCGCCAGCGGCTCGGCGGACACCCGCGGCGTGCCGTGCAGGATCAGCCGGCTACCCGGATAATTTCCAAAACAGGAAATACAACTGACAGGATAGCAGCCACCACAGCCGAGTTTGGGTAGTTAAAGTATATAATTTTTCTACCCGACTACGAGCCGCAACCCTGGCACGTCTTGCGCCTGCAGGCCGGCGCGCGGCGGCCTGATCAGTCCCTAACGACCGCCCCTTCGACCACCTGGCCTTCGATCGGCGCCCCGCGCAGCTCGCGCAGCTTGCCGAAGCCATATGAATCCCGGGAAGTGCCTCCAGGAACGCGCCGCCGGAAGAGCGTGGCTCAGCCCATGTTCCAGCCGTGGCTGACCGTGATGGACTGGCCGGTCAAGGCGTTGCTCGGGAAGGCGGCTAGAAAGAGCGCCACCTCGGCCACGTCGTCGACGGTGGTGAAGATGCCGTCGACCGTGGTGCGCAGCATGACTTCGCGCACGACCTCCTCTTCGCTCAGCCCCATGTCGGCGGCGAGCTGCGGGATCTGCCGGTCGACGAGCGGCGTGCGCACGAACCCGGGGCAGATCACGTTCGCCCGCACGCCGTGCGCCGCGCCTTCCTTGGCGACAGTGCGCGCCAGCCCGAGCAGCCCGTGCTTGGCCGCGACGTACGGCCCCTTGTTCGGCGACGCCTCCTTGGCGTGCACCGAGCCCATCAGGATGATCGCGCCGCCGCGCTTCGCGGCGATCATGCGCCTGAGGCAGGCGCGCGTGGTGAGGAACCCGCCGTCTAGGTGCACGGCAAGGATGCGCTTCCAGTCCGCGAACGACACCTCGGCGATCGGCTGCACGTGCTGCAGGCCGGCATTGCTGACCAGGATGTCGACGCCGCCGAGCTCGCGCTCGGCCGTCGCCACTCCCTCATCGACCTGCGCCTCAGAGGTCACGTCCATGCGCACGGCGATCGCGCCGCCACCGAGTTCGCGCGCCACGCGCTGGGCGCCGGAGAGATCAAGGTCCGCGATGCAAACGCTCGCGCCGGCGGCGGCATAGCACCGCGCGATCGCCGCGCCGATGCCGCTGGCGGCCCCGGTGACGATCGCGCACTTGCCGTCGAGCTGCATGTTCAGGTGCGCAGGAAGCCGCCGTCCACGGCGAGGGTCTCGCCAGTGACGAAGTCGGACCAGTCGGAAGCGAGGTAGATCGCGGCGCGCGCCACGTCGTCCTCCTCGGCCAGCCGCCCCATGGGGATGCGCCCCACGATCCGCGCCCGCGCCTCCTCCGAGAGCAAGTCGTTCACCATCGCGGTCGCCACCACCGCGGGCGCGATCGCGTTCACTCGGATGCCGAGGGGTCCCAGCTCGCGGCCGAGGCCCTTGGTCATCGCCACCACGCCGGCCTTGGTGGCGCCGTACCAGACGTTGCCGAAGGCACCGCCGCCCTTCTCGTGGGACACCGAGGCGATGTTGACGATCGCGCCGCGGCCGCGGCGGCGCATCGAGGGCACCGCAGCCTGCACGCAGTTATAGACGCCGGTGAGGTTCACCGCGACCAGCCGGTCCCAGGCCTGGGCTCCGGTGGCGTCGAAGGCGCCATTTGCGAGCAGACCGGCGTTGTTGACCAGCACGTCGAGCCCGCCCGACTCTCGCTCGATGAATTCCATGGCCCGCGCGATGGAGGCGCGGTCGGTGACGTCCAACGAAAGCGCCGCGCCCGGATCGACGTCGCTCGCGTAGACCCTGGCGCCGTGCTCGGCGAAACGCGCCGCGATCTTCGCACCGAGGCCGCGCCCGGCGCCGGTGACGAGCACGACCCGGCCGGTGAAGTCGGCGCGCATGCTCACGACGAGAACGACAGGTCGACGCCGGCGAAACGGATGCGCGCCCTGGCGATGTCGCGGCGCGACGCAAGGTGGCGCACGAGTTCCTCCAGCGGCGTGGTGTGGAAGCGGCACTCCGGAACGGGGTCGCGCAGCTGCGCGACCAGCGCATCGTCGTAGAACGCGTGCAGCAGCAGTTGCTCGTCGGTCGCGTGGGGCCCGAGCCGCGCGCGCAGCCGCGGCAACCATGGCTCGACGCGCTCGGCGGCGCGCCCAGTCACGCGTTCGGATTCCCGCAGCGCCGCGCGCTCCAGGAACTCCGGCGCCATCGGCGCGGCGACACGGCCGTAGCCGCCCGCGGCGTAGCGGCGTACTTCGTCGGGCACGGTGCGGTAGCGCTCGCCCTGCACCACGTTAAGCACCGCCTGCGTGATGATGTACTGCGCGAACGGACTGACGAGGATCGGGTAGCCGAGGTCGCGGCGCACGCGGGCCGCTTCCTCCATGATCTCCTGCAGGCGCTCGCCGATGCCCATGCGCTCGAGCTGGCTGCGCAGGTTGGAGATCATCCCGCCGGGAATCTGGTGCTCGTAGAGCGCCGGGTCGTAGCGCGCGACTTCTCCGCGCGGCTTGCCTTCGGCCGCGCAGAGCCAGTCGAAGTACGCCGAGGCTTCGCGCATCGCGTCCTCGTCCAGCACGACCTCGAGGCCAAGACGCCTCGCGCGGCCGGCGATGTCCTGGGTGGCGGGAAGGCTGGCCCCGTTGCCCAGGGGCTCGAGCGCAGTGTACGCGTACTCGAAGCCGGCCTGCATCGCGACCGAATACACCTCCGGCGCGAGCCCGGACTGGCAGTGCGAGTGCAGCTGCAACGGCACGCCGCGCGCCGCGGCGAACACCGCCGGGAAGAGCGTGCGGCCACGCTCCGGCGTGAGAAGCCCGGTCGGATCCTTGATGCAGAGGGTGTCGGCGCCCATCGCCACGAGCTCGCCCGTGCGCGCCGCGTAGTAGGCGTCGTCGTGCACCGGGCTGAGCGTGTAGGTCATCCACGCCGAGATTTTCATGCCCGCTTCGCGGCCGGCGCGGAACGAGGACTCGAGGTTGCGATTGTCGTTCAGCGCGTCATAGATGGTGAATACCTTGATGCCGAGCCGCGCCAGCACGTGCGCGTTGAGCTCCACCACGTCGTCCGGGAAAAGCTCGAACGTGTAGAGGCTCTGTCCGCGGGTCAGGGCATCGCAGGGGGTCTCGAGCCGCCCGCACAGCATCTCGATGCGGCGCCACGGGTTCTCGTGCAGGAAGCGCACCGCGACGTCGAACACCGCGCCGCCGAGCACGTTGATGACGTCGTAGCCGATGCGGTCGATGGTGGCGAGGGCCGGCGCCATCATCGCGGCGGTCATGCGCGTGGACCACAGGCACTGGTGCGCGTCGCGCAACGTGACGTCGACGAAGCGCATGCGGCGCGCGGCGCGGCCGGGCTTGTTCATGCGCCGGGACGCACCGCGACCAGGGGTTGGCCTTCGGCGACCGAAGCGCCATCGGCGACGAGCACGTGCGTCAGCGTGCCGGAGCAGCCGGCGAGGACCGAGCTGAAGAGCTTCATCACCTCGACCAGACCGACGGTGGTGTCGGGCTCGACGCGCGCGCCCCGCTCGACGAACGGCGGCTCGCCGGGTTTCGGCGCGCGGTAGAACACGCCCATCGACGGCGCGCGGACCAGTTCCAGCCCTGGCGGCAGCGAGGCGACTTCAGCCGCGGTAACGGGTGCCGGAGCAGGCAATGCCGCCGCGGGCTCGCCCGTCGCCGGGACCGGGACGGCGGCGGCCAGCGCCGCGAGCGGCGCGCCGCCCGGACGCTTGACCTCGATCTCGATGTCGCCGGCCTTCAGCCGGAACTCGCTGAAGCGTTCCGTGGAACGCAGCACCTCGACGATGCGGACGAGTTCCGCGTAGCTCGGGCGCGCCTCGGCGGGAGGCGTCTTCCCGCTTGCGACTCGAGTCGTCTTCCTGATTGCGGCGCGAGGCCGCTTTGGTTTCTTCGTGCCCATGTGCGCGTGCAGGGAAGCCGGCTTCAGCGCGGCGCATCCTCAAGCGTCTCGGCCGTTGGGCGCCCGAACACCGCCGGTTTCGGTTTCCGGATTCCTATCGGCTTTCTTCAGGTATTCGATCGCCATCGCGCAGACCTCGCTATCTCGTGTACAGCACGCCGGGCAGCCACAGCACGATCTGCGGGAAGATGATCACGAGCGCGAGCCCGATGATCTGCAGCACCATGAACTGCATCATGCCCTTGTAGATGTCCGAGAGCGGCCACTGCGGCGCCACGCCCTTGAGGAAGTAGGCCGACAGCGCGACCGGTGGCGACAGCCACGCCGTCTGCAGGTTGACCGCGATCAGGATCGCGAACCAGGTTATGTCGAAGCCGAGCTGCTTCACCATCGGCAGCACGATCGGCACGAAGATCAGCACGATCGGCACCCACTCGAGCGGCCATGCGAGGAGAAAGATCGCCGCCATGATGATGATCAGGATCACGTACCTGTTGAGCTCCAGCCCAAGCAGCGCCTGGCTGATGACATCCGGCGTACCCAGGCGCGAGAACACGCCGCCGAAGAAGTTCGACGCCACGACCAGGAACAGGATCATGCACGACACTTCCAGCGTCTTCATCACCGAGTTGTAGAGCAGCGGCCCGGTGATCTTGCGGTAGACGACGGTTAGCAGGAGCGAGCCGAGCGCGCCCAGCGCCGCGCCCTCGGTCGGCGTGGCGACGCCGGCGAATATCGCGCCGAGCGAGGAAAGCAGGAGGACCGTGATCGGCACCATGCCCTTGACGAACTCGACGAACAGCGCGCCCATCGACTCCATGCGCTCGAATTTCCGCAGCGCGGGGCCGAGCGACGGGTTCAGGTAGCAGCGCACCAGCGCGTAAGTGGCGTAGATGGCGGCGAGCATTACGCCGGGGATCAACGCACCGGCGTAGAGGTCGGTGACCGGGATGCCCATCACCGGCCCCATGACCACGAGCATCACGCTGGGCGGGATCAGGATGCCGAGCGTGCCCCCCGCGGTGATGATACCTGCGGACATCTGCACGTCGTACTTCGATTTGTCCATGCCCTTCGCGGCCATGATGCCCAGCAGCGTGACCGAGGCGCCGACGATGCCGCTCGCCGCGCCGAAGAGCGTCGCGACAAACATGCACGATAAATAGAGCGACCCGTTCAGCCCGCCGAGCATCTTCTGCGTGACGAGGAACAATCGCTCCATCAGCCCCGCGCGTTCGAGCAGCAGCCCCATGAACACGAAGAGGGGCACCTGCGCGAGCGTCTGCTCCTTCATCGTCGCGAAGGTCTGGAACAGCAGCAGGTGGAACACCGTGTCGCCGAAACCCCAGTAGCCGAAGCCGAGGCCGAGGAAAATCAGCGTGAACGCGATGGGAAAGCCGACGAAGATCGTCGCGATTAGCGCGACCAGCATCAAGCCGCCGATGGCTTCCGGGCTCATCTCGCCTGTCCGTTCGCGGGCGCCCCGGGGTCCTCAAGCGGCATCTCGTCGGCGAGCACTTCCTCGATCGAGCGCTGCTTGGTGAGCCACTCGCCGTGGCGGAAGGCATAGATGCACTTCATGAATTCGGCCACGCCCTGCAGCAGGAGGAGCGCGATCGAGACCGGGATGACCGCCTTCAGCGGATAGATCGGCGGCATCCACGAGCTCTGCATCGACAGTTCCTGGCGCTGCCAGGACACCAGTGCATAGTCCTGCGCGAGCCAAAGGAAGATGACCATGCCCGGGAAAAAGAAGAAGAGGTAGCAAAACGCGTCGACCGACGCCTGCACCTTCACCGGCCACGTTTGATAGAGGAAGTCGGTGCGGATGTGCGAGCCGCGGTAGAGCGTATAGGCCGTACCGAGCATGAAAAGGGCGCCGAAGAGCATATAGCTGAGATCGAACGCCCAATACGTGGGCTGGTGCACCTTGCGCACGAGGATCTCCCAGCTCATCACGAAGACGAGCGGAATGACCAGCCATGCCGCGATGCGGCCCGACCAGTCGCTGACCGTGTCGATGCCGCGGATTGCGCGGACGAGCGCGCCCGAATTGGTTCTCATCCATCCTCCCCAAAAAAACGGGCGGCCTGCCGGCCGCCCGTTCTGATCCGTTGCCCGCGGGCTATTTGCCGCCCTTGAGGTGCGACTCCGCAACGGACGTGTTCGCCTTCTGGATGGTGATCCAGTAGGGCACCGTGTCCTTGGCGAACTCGGCCTGCGAATCGAGCACCTTCTTGAAGAACGGGTTCTTCGCCGCGTTCTCGGCATAGACCTTCTTCGCCGCCGCGGTGTACGCCACGAAGTAGTCCGGCGGCGTGTCGTGCACCTGCACGCCGTGCTTCGTCTTCAGTTCCGCCAGCGCCAGCGTATTCGCCCGGATGCGGAACGCGATGTCCTCCATGATGGACGCCGTCGCCGCAGACTCGAAGATCGCCTGCACGTCTTTCGGCAGCTTGTTCCAGAAGGTCTTGTTGATGTAGACGTCGCCGTTGACGATGTTCTGGTGCAGTCCCTGCAGGTAGTAGTGCTTGAACGCACGCTGGAAGCCAAAGGAGATGTCGGTCACCGGGCAGCACCATTCCGCGCCGTCGAGCAAGCCGCGCTCAGCCGCGGGAATGATCTCGCCGCCGGGCATGAATACCGCCGGCACGCCCATCTCCTTGTAGATCGCGCCCGGAATGCCGGGGGGCGTGCGGAAGCGGCGCTTCTTCAGGTCTTCGACGCTCTTGATCGGTTCCTTGAACCAGCCGAGCGCTTCGGGTCCTGCGGACTGCACCATGAAGCCCACCACGTTCATCTTCATGTGCTGGTCCCACATCTCGCGGTACAGGTCCTTGCCGCCGCCGTTGTAGAACCACGACAGCCAGGCCATCTGGTCCATGCCGACGCCGGCACCCGCCGACGGCGAGCCGAAGAGCGCCGCCGCCGGATGCTTACCGCTCCAGTAATGCGTCCACGCGAAACCCGCCTCGACAAGGTTCTTGTCCACCGCGTCGAGGATCTCGGTTGCGCCGACAACCGCGCCGTCTGGCAGGACTTCGATCTTCAGGCGCCCGTTGGTCATCGCATCCACGCGCTGCGAGAGGCGCACCAGCATCTTGAAATCTTCCCCCGACGAGGGTATCGCCGACTGCAGCCGCATGCGATGGTTCTGCGCATACGAAAGTCCTGGCAACAGCGCCGCCACGAGCGTGAGCGCGGCTGCGCGTCGCATCCAAGTGAACCGATCCATGTTGTCCCCCCTCCTGGTTGTATGGCAAATAGTGAAAACGCTTGCAAAGCCTATTTTCTGCGTCCGTCCTAGTCAAGCTGCGATGCAGCAGAAAAAAACTGAAATCGTTTTCATCCCCGCGTCAGTCGAACTGGATGTCTTCGACCAGCACGTATACCGCCCCATCCTCGACTTTGGTCGGATAGGTCTGCAGCGCAATGCTCACCGGCGCGCTCCGCGCCTTGCCTGTCGGAATGTGGAAGCGCCCCTGATGCAGCGGGCATTCGATGTAATCGTCGATGACCAACCCGTCGGAGAGCCTTGCGGTCTGATGCGTGCACCGGTCGGCGGTGGCGTAGCACTTTCCACCCAGCTTGTACACGGCCACTTCATGCTCGCCCTGCTCGCCGACGACGACGCCGACGACGTCCTCGTCTTCGATCTCAGAAACCAGAACGGCACGATGCCATTTGCCCGGCTGTTGCATAAATTTTTGTCCTCCCGATTTTCCGTTGCCCGGCCCTAGCCAACTTGCGCGCCATGCTTGAGGCGAATGAACCGGCGGAACAGGTCAAGGTGCACCTTGAAGTAGCCGCCATTGCTGACCAAGACCTTGTCGTGAACCTGCTCGTGGAACTTGCCCAGGGCGTGGAACGGCACGAACGCGCACAGGTGATGCTCGGCGTGATACGGCATGTTCCACCAGAGAGTCCGGATGAACGGGTTCGTTAGCGTCGTGCGGGTATTTGCGGTGGGATCCGAACCTTCATCGCAGCCGGTGTGTTCCGCGACCCGGATCCAGCGGGCATAGGACTCTCCGACGATTCGCGGCAGCAGCCAGTAGATCACCGGCGCCCACGACCCGTAGGCAACCGCCAGGGCCGCGATACCGGCATAGATGGCGACCATTACCCGGGCTTCGCGCACCAACATCGGATGCTGGTCGACGGGAGCATACTCATGCTCCGCGGGATCGATCCGGCCCATGGCATGGTTGAACAGGTAGGACAGGTTGCGACGCCACACCATGAGACCCGACACATATACAAGGTACTGCATCAAGGTAATCGGTCTGGGGAGAACCATCGCATTGTCCCGTCGGCGGATCTGGGTGTAGGTGTGATGGAACGCGTGGTGGTACCTGAACCACTTCGGCGGGAAGATGTAGATCAGTCCGCAAAGCCACAGGACGGCCTCGTTCAGCCACACCGTCCTGAACGCCGTACCGTGACTGGTTTCGTGCAGCGGCGCGAACAGGGTGGCAAGGATCATTCCATGCAAAAAGACAGCCGGAACGATCCACCAGGTTCCCAGAGTTTGGTGGACTAACCAACCCGTTCCGGCAATCAGGGAAAAATGAAGGGCGAGGAACCCAAGCCCTGCGTAGTTGTTGCGCTTGGCCAGGCGCTTCAATTGCGCACGCGGAATGATCTGCTCGCGCACTTTGACCAACTCGTCCAGTTCCTTCATGCGGGAATCCTCGCCTTGACTTGACCGACCGACCGTGGTCACGGAATGAAACCGCTTCCAGAGATTATTTTTAACGTTTTACCGCGTCAAGCTGCGCTGCAACAAAAAAACAACTGAAACCGTTTTCATCGTGATGCTAGAGTCCCGTTCCATGGCTGGACAGTCCAACCCCAAGCTTGCGGACGTGGCGCGCGCCGCGGGTGTTTCGCTGGCGACCGCGTCGCGCGCGCTGGCCGAGCCGGACCTCGTGCGCACCAAGACCCGCGAGCGGGTGCGCGAGGCCGCCAGCATGCTCGGCTACGTCCCGCACGGCGCGGCGCGCGCGCTCGCCTCGCGGCGGTCGCGCACCATCGGTGCGGTATTTCCGCCCGTGGACAACCCGATCTTCGCCGCAGCCACCCAGTCGCTTGGCCACGCGCTGGCGGGCGGCGGCTACACGCTGCTGCTTGCCACCCACGAATACGATCCCGCCGCGGAACTGGTGGTGACGCGTACGCTCATTGAACGCGGCGTCGATGGCCTGGTGCTGGTCGGCCTGCACCACGACCCCAGGATGTTCCAACTGCTGCGGCAGGCGGGCGTGCCCTACGAGATCACTTGGTCGGTCGATCCTTCCGGCTTCCATCACTGCATCGGCGTAGCGCACCGGATCGCCTCGGTCCGGGCAACCCAGCATCTGCTCGAACTCGGGCATCGCGAGTTCGCAGTACTTTCCGGCCATACCGAACACAACGACCGGACGCGCGAGCGGCTCGCCGGGGTGCGCGAAGCCCTTGCCGCGCGCTCCATCGAGTTGCGGGCCGACCGCGTCATGGAGGCGGGATTCACCCTGCCGCAGGCGCGCGCGGCATTTGCGCTGCTGCAGGCGCGTGCCCCGGGTTTCACGGCGCTGGTCTGCGGCAACGACGTGCTCGCGATCGGCGCACTGTGCGAATGCGCGGCGCGCGGGATACGCGTGCCGCAGTCGCTCTCGGTGGTCGGATTCGACGACATCGACATGGCTGCCGGGGCTTCCCCGCCGCTCACCACAGTCCACGTGCCCGCCGCGGAGGTCGGGCGGCGTGCGGCGGCGCGCATGCTCGCCAGGCTGGCCGGCGAGGCGGTCCCGCCCATCGAGGAGTTGCCGGCCGGGTTGGTGGTACGGGAAAGCACCGGGCCGGCGCCGCGATGAGCAACGCGGATTACATCATCGTCGGTGCCGGCTCGGCCGGCTGCGTGCTTGCCAACAGGCTGAGCGCAAGCGGCGGCCATCGGGTGCTGCTGCTGGAGGCGGGTCCGCGAGACCGCTCGCTGTGGATCCACCTGCCGATCGGCTATGGCAAGACCATGTTCCACCCGGTCTACAACTGGGGATTCCAGACCGACCCTGAGCCGGGCATGAACGGCCGGCGCATCTACTGGCCGCGCGGCCGCGGTCTGGGCGGCTCCTCGTCGATCAACGGGTTGATTTTCGTACGCGGGCAGCGCGCGGACTATGACCGCTGGGCCGCGGCGGGCAACAAGGGCTGGGGCTGGGACGAGGTGCTGCCGTATTTCCAGCGCAGCCTGACCTCCTGCTCGGACATCGGCGCACGCCACGAGCTGATGGAGGCGATCATCGCCGCCGCCAACGAGCGCGGCATTGCCTCGACGCGCGACTTCAACGGCGGCGATCAGGAAGGCGTGGGCTACTACCAGCTGTTCACGAAGAACGGCTGGCGCTCGAGCAGCGCGACGGCCTACCTTCGGCCCGCCGAAAAGCGCGCGAACCTGCGGGTCGAAACCGGCGCACAAGCCACCCGAATACTCTTCGATGGGACGCGCGCGACCGGCGTGCGGTATCGGAAAAACGGTGTCGATCATGAAGTTTCTTGTTCGAGGGAAGTCATCGTCAGCGCGGGCGCGCTGCAAAGTCCGCAGCTCCTCCAGCTTTCCGGCGTCGGATCCGAGGCGCTGCTGAAATCGTTCGGCATTCCCGTCGTCAGGGACCTCCCGGGCGTGGGCGAGAACCTGCAGGACCACCTGCAACTGCGCGTCATGTACAAGTGCACGAAGCCGATCACGACCAACGACGACCTGCGGTTTTTCCATCGAAAAGTCTTCATCGGGGCGCAGTGGCTGTTTACGCGTACGGGCCCGCTCGCCATCGGCATCAACCAGGGAGGGCTGTTCACGCGCGCGCTGCCGGAGTCGAAGACGCCGGACGTGCAGTTCCATTTCGCGACCCTGTCCGCGGAACTCGCGGGCGCAAAGCCCCATCCCTGGCCGGGCTTCACCATGTCGGTATGCCAGTTGCGGCCGGAATCGCGCGGCACGGTGCGCATCCGTTCCGCCGACCCGCTCGAGGCCCCCTCGATGCAGCCGAACTACCTGTCGGCGGAACTCGACCGCCGCTGCGCCATTGCGGGCGTGCGACTGGCGCGCTCCCTCGCCGCGACGAAATCTCTGCAGCCCTATGTCGCGGAGGAGTACCGGCCCGGCGCGGCAGCAGAGAGCGACGCCGACCTCCTCGAATTCGCCCGTAACTACGGCGCGACGATCTTCCATCCTTCGGGCACCTGCAAGATGGGCGCCGACCCGATGGCGGTGGTGGACGACCGCCTGCGCGTGCGCGGCCTGGCGGGCCTGCGAGTGGTGGACTGCTCGATCATGCCAACGCTCGTGTCGGGCAACACCCATGCGCCGGTGGTGATGATCGCGGAGAAGGCCTCGGACCTGATTCTGGAGGATGCCGCCTAGAAAAACCGCCGGAGCGGGACGTTTTCACAAAACTCCGCGCAAGTTGATCGCCTCTCGGCCCGGCGATACCGTTGCGCATGGAGATCGGGCTGGGCGGATTCTGAATTCAGTCCCTGACGACCTGGCCTTCGACCACATGGCCTTCGATCGGCGTACCGCGCAGGTCGCGGAGCGCGCCGAGGCAAAAGTGGATGAACGCGAGTGCGAACACCATCGGCGCGAAGAAGCCGACTATCGGGACGTAGGCGACCAGCGCAAGGATCACCCCGAGCGTGTACAGGCTCCGGCGCCGCGACGCGAATACGGTGGCCATTTCAGCCGGGGTGGCGTGGTCCGCGATCGCGTCGTAGCGCAGGATCTTCTGGTTTACCCAGCCCATGATCGCGGCCGGCACCATCGCCCAAAGCGGCGGGACCAGCAGGAACGGCAGCGTGACGATGAACAGCAGCACGAGGCCGCACAGCGCCACGACGCTGTTCCAGATGCTGGCCGCGGTGCCGCCGCCGTGGCGGCGCTCGAGGTCCGGGTAGTAGCGCCGCGCCACCTGGTCGACCATCGCCTCCATGCCGAAGACGCCAAGGATCAGCAAGGCAGTCAGGTACACCAGCGGGACGAACAGCAGGATCAGCATCACGTGCGCGGAGAACAGCAACGCGCCGGAGAGATCGACAGGCACCCAGGTTGCGACGGGCTCCGCGAGGCGGCCGAGCTGGCCCGCGATCC
>JANNWA010000659.1:0-9081 GCA_031408275.1 Pseudomonadota bacterium | reverse complement strand
GCAGGGGCGGCTGACCATGGGCGACCGGGAGATCGACCAGCAACTGGTCGAGCGTGCCCAACGCGGCGACAAGCGGGCGTTCGGACTGCTGGTCGACAAGTACCAGCGCAAGCTCGCCCGCCTGCTTTCGAGGTTCGTGCGCGACGCGGCGGAAGTGGAGGACGTGACCCAGGAGGCGTTCATCAAGGCGTACCGGGCTTTGCCGAACTTCCGCGGCGACAGCGCCTTCTACACCTGGCTTTACCGGATCGGGATCAACACCGCGAAGAACTACCTGATGGCCGCGGGGCGAAGGGCGCCGACCTCCACCAGCGTGGATTCGGAGGAAGCCGAGGGGCTCGAGGAGGGCGAACAGCTGCGGGACATCAACACGCCCGAAAGCCTGCTGCTCAGCCGCGAAATCGGGGATACGGTAAATGCCGCGATGCAGGCGCTGCCGGAGGAACTGCGCACGGCAATCCAGCTGCGCGAGATCGAAGGCATGAGCTACGAGGACATTGCGCAGATCATGAATTGCCCGATCGGTACGGTGCGATCGCGGATTTTTCGCGCCCGGGAGGCGATCTCCGAACAGCTGAAGCCGCTGCTCGACACGGGTGACGACAGGAGGTGGTGAGCACATGAAATCGAAAATCTCGGCAATGATGGATGGCGAGCTGGCGGAGGCGGAGCTCGCCGAATCCATGCACGCTCTGCGCGAGGATGGCGTGGCGATCGAGGCCTGGCGGGAATACCACCTCATAAGCGACGCTTTGCGTGACACGCAAATCCTTTCGAGCGGGTTTTCCGCGCGGTTTGCAGCCAGGCTCGAGCAGGAGCCGGCAATCCTGGCGCCGGCCGCGGCGCCGAAGCGCGCCGAGCACGGGCGGTACCGGTTCCCGCTCGCCATGGCCGCCAGCGTTGCCGGCGTAGCTCTGGTCGGTTCAATCGTCTACATGCAATGGCAGGCGGATCCCCAGGTGGCGCGGGCGCCCGTCCCGGTCCAGGCAGAAAGCGTGGCCGTCGCGATGCCCAAGGAGGCCGACGACTATCTGCGCGCGCACCAGAATTACTCTCCGCGCAACAGCCTTCAGGGGGTTGCGCCCTATGTGCGCACGGTATCCGAAACGCCTCGTTCGCGATGAAAAGCGCACTGGTCCTGCTGGCACTGCTCCTGCCCGGCTTCGCGTTGGGCGAGCCGCCATCGCCGCAGAAAGAGGTGGAAGCGGCTGCCTGGCTCAGGAAGATTTACCTGGCCTCGCAGAAGCTCAGCTATACGGGTACGTTCGTGTACCGGCAGGGGGATCGCAGCGAGAGTTCACGGATCACACGCCTTGTGGATTCCACCAGCGACACGGAAAAGCTCGAGGCCCTGGACGGGATGCGGCGCGAAGTAATACGCAAAGGCGACGAGGTCCGCTGCTACCTGCCCGACAGCATGATCGTGAAGGTCGACCGGCGCTCAAACCAGCTCAGCTTTCCCGCGCTGTTGCCGGCGCAGCTGTCCCGCCTTCCCGAGCAGTACCAGGTTGTGAAAGAGGAAAAGACGCGCATCGCCGGTTTCGATTGCCAGGCGATCGTCCTCAAGCCGAAGGACGACCTTCGCTACGGATACAAGCTGTGGGCGGACATGCAGAGCGGGATGCTTCTCAAGGCGCTGATCTTCAAGGACAAAGGTGAGCCGGTCGAGGAGTTCACGTTCACTCAGCTGACCATCGGCGCAAATTTCGATCGTGAGCGCCTCAAGCCGACCTTCCTCGGACAGAGCAAGCAGTGGCGGGTCGAAAACGCCGCCGTCGCCCCCGCGAATCTCGCCGAAGCGGGCTGGACGGTGAATGCCGGCATTCCGGGTTTCCACAAAGTGGTGGAAGTGCGGCGCCAGCTGCGCGAGTCCCAGCGCGTGGGACAGATCGTCTATTCCGACGGCCTTGCCGCGGTATCGGTGTTCATCGAGCCGATCGAACCGGGCAGGGATCCGGCGCGACTCGGGATCTCGAGCATGGGCGCGGTCAACATCTACACCCGTGAGCTCGCGAACCATGTCGTGACCGTGGTGGGTGAGGCGCCCGCACTGACCGTGCGCCGCATCGCCGATACGGTCGAATATCACCGCCCGCAATGAAACCAGAACCAGGAACGAGGAAAGAAATGATGCGCATTGCAAGACTCGCGATCGCCGCGGTGGCGCTGCTCGTGGCAGGACCCGGATACGCCCAGCCGCGTGAACTGCCTGATTTCACCGAATTGGTCGAGAAGCACGGCCCCGCCGTGGTCAACATAAGCACGACGCAGGCCGTGCGGCGGCAGACGGCACCCAACGTACCGCAGATGCCGGAACTCGATGAAAACGACCCGTTCTACGATTTTTTCCGGCGCTTCATTCCGCGCCAGCAGCCAGGCCCCGGCTCAGGTCCGGGCCCGCGGCAACCCGAGAGCCGTTCGCTCGGATCGGGGTTCATCATCAGCGCGGATGGCTATTTGCTGACCAACGCGCACGTCGTCGAGGGCGCCGAAGAGATCAACGTGCGCCTCACCGACAAGCGCGAATTCAAGGCCAAGGTGATCGGCGCCGACAAGCGCACGGACGTCGCACTCCTCAAGATCGAGGCTGCGGGGCTGCAGTTCGTCAGGATGGGCGACCCGATGAAGCTCAAGGTCGGCGAATGGGTGCTTGCGATCGGCTCGCCCTTCGGTTTCGACAACACTGTCACCGCCGGCATTGTCAGCGCCAAGGGCCGTTCGTTGCCACAGGAGAATTTCGTCCCGTTCATCCAGACCGACGTGGCCATCAATCCGGGCAATTCGGGCGGCCCACTGTTCAATATGCGCGGCGAGGTGGTCGGAATCAATTCCCAGATCTACAGCCGCACGGGCGGGTTCATGGGCCTGTCGTTCGCGATACCTATCGACGTAGCCCTGGATATCCAGAACCAGCTGCGGGCCAAAGGCCGGGTGTCGCGAGGCCGCATCGGGGTCGTGATCCAGGAGGTGACCAAGGAGCTCGCTGACTCGTTCGGGCTGCCGCGCCCGGCCGGCGCGCTGGTCAACCAGGTCGAGAAGGGCAGCCCCGCGGACAAGGGCGGCATCGAAGCTCTGGACATCATAGTGAAATTCGACGGCAAGACGATCGAAGCTTCCAGTGACCTGCCGCGCATCGTCGGTTCGACGCGTCCCGGCTCGCAGGCTGGCGTACAGGTGCTGCGCAAGGGTGGCACCAAGGACCTGACGGTGACCGTGGGAGAGCTTCCCGAAGATCGCGTTGCGTCGCGCGAGGCGCCGCGAGGGGGCAAATCCGCCGAAGTCGCCGCGAACCGACTCGGGTTGGTCGTGGCGGATCTCACGTCCGAGCAGAAGCGCGACCTCAAGGTGCAAGCCGGTCTCTTCGTGGCCGAAGTCAAGACCGAAGCGCGGGGCGACTTCCGTCGGGGTGACATCCTCCTCACACTGGTACACCGCGGGCAGCAGACCGAGCTCAAGTCGGTCGAGCAGCTCACCAAGCTGCTGGCCGGCCTGGACAAGAGCGCGACGGTCACGCTCCACATCCGGCGCGGGGAGGCGGCGGCATTCGTCACCGTCAGCGGGCTCGCGGACAAGGGTTGAGGGCGCTGCCTTGGCGGCGCGCCTGACGCTGTACGGGCGCTCGTACTGCCACCTCTGTGAGGACATGGCCGCAGCCCTCCGCGGGCTGCAGGAATCGCTCGATTTTGGCTTCGACGTCGTCGATGTTGATGCGGATCCGGCCCTGGAGGCGAAGTACGGGGAGCTCGTGCCAGTGCTCACGGACCCGCAAGGGGCGGAAATCTGCCACTATTTCCTCGACGTAGCCGGTTTGCGGGCCCGCGTTGCGGTAAAATGAATGGCGTTTGAAGAAGGGTGCCTCGGGCACCCTTTTCATTTATCCATGTCCCAGAACCACATCCGCAACTTTTCGATCATCGCGCACATCGACCATGGCAAGTCGACGCTGGCGGATCGCTTTATCCAGTTCTGCGGCGGCCTGTCCGACCGCGAGATGGAAGCGCAGGTCCTCGACTCGATGGACCTCGAGCGCGAGCGCGGGATCACCATCAAGGCCCAGACGGCCGCGCTGACCTACAAGGCGCGCAACGGCGAGGTGTACGCGATGAACCTCATCGACACGCCCGGGCACGTGGACTTTTCGTATGAAGTGAGCCGCTCGCTGGCCGCGTGCGAGGGTGCGCTGCTGGTGGTCGACGCCTCGCAGGGGGTGGAGGCGCAAACCGTCGCCAACTGCTACACGGCCATCGAGCAGGGCGTGGAGGTCATCCCCGTGCTCAACAAGATCGACCTGCCTTCGGCCAATCCCGAGCAGGCGATCAGCGAGATCGAGGACGTGATCGGCATCGACGCCAAGGACGCGATCCACGCCAGCGCCAAGAACGGAATCGGCATCGAGGACATCCTCGAGTCGGTCATCGCGCGAGTGCCGCCGCCGCGCGGAAACCGCGACTCGCAGCTCAAGGCCCTGATCATCGACTCGTGGTTCGACAACTACGTCGGCGTGGTCATGCTCGTGCGCGTCGTGGACGGCGTGCTCAAGCCCAAGGACAAGCTCATGCTCATGAGCTCGGGCGCGACCTACCTCTGCGAGCAGGTCGGGGTGTTCACGCCCAAGTCGCAGATCCGCGACAGCCTGTCGGCCGGGGAGGTCGGGTTCATCATCGCCGGAATCAAGGAACTGCGCGCCGCCAAGGTCGGCGACACCGTGACGCTCGCCGACAAACGCGCCGCGGAACCGCTGCCCGGGTTCAAGGAAGTGAAACCGCAGGTGTTTGCCGGCCTCTACCCCGTCGAGGCGAACCAGTACGAGAACCTGCGCGAGGCCCTTGAAAAGCTGCACCTCAACGACGCCTCGCTCCTGTACGAGCCCGAAGTGTCCCAGGCGCTGGGCTTCGGGTTCCGCTGCGGGTTCCTCGGCCTGCTGCACATGGACATCGTGCAGGAGCGCCTGGAGCGCGAGTACAACATGCAGCTCGTCACCACGGCGCCGACCGTCGTGTACCAGGTTGAACAGCGCGACGGCACCGTGGAATTCATCCAGAACCCGGCCAAGATGCCGGATCCCTCCAAGATCCTCGAAATCCGCGAGCCGATCATCACGGTGACGATCTTCACCCCGCAGGAGTACGTCGGCTCGGTGATGACGCTGTGCACGCAAAAGCGCGGCTCGCAGACCAACATGCAGTACACCGCGCGCCATGTCGTTCTCACCTACGACCTGCCCCTGTCGGAAGTCGTGCTCGATTTCTTCGACAAGCTGAAGTCGCTCACGCGCGGCTACGGGTCGCTCGACTACGAGTTCAAGGAGTACCGCCCTGCGGACATGGTGAAGCTCGACGTTCTCATCAACGGCGATCGCGTGGACGCACTTTCCGTGATGGTGCACCGGGGCAACGCGCAGTACCGCGGGCGCGACCTGGTGGGCCGGCTGCGCGGCATCATTCCCCGCCAGATGTTCGACGTGGCGATCCAGGCCGCGATCGGCGCCCACATCATCGCGCGCGAGACGGTCAAGGCCCTGCGCAAGAACGTGTTGGCCAAGTGCTACGGCGGCGACATCACGCGCAAGAAGAAGCTCCTCGAAAAGCAGAAGGAGGGCAAGAAGCGCATGAAGCAGGTGGGATCGGTCGAGATTCCCCAGGAGGCCTTCCTCGCCGTGCTCCAGATGGACGAAAAATAGAGGTGCCCTTGAGCTTCGCCCTTTTCCTGCTGCTGCTGCTCCTTTTGACGGGGCTGGTTTGCCTGGTCGATTTCCTGTGGTTCGGCAAGAAGCGCGCGAAGGACGCCAAGGAGCCCTGGTGGGTGGAATACTCGGTCAGCTTTTTTCCGGTGATCCTGATCGTCTTCCTGCTGCGCTCGTTCCTGTTCGAACCGTTCAAGATCCCCTCGGGCACGATGATCCCCACGCTGCTGGTGGGCGACTTCATCCTGGTGAACAAGTTCACCTACGGGATCCGGCTGCCGGTCATCAACAAGAAGGTGGTCGCCCTCGGCACCCCGGAGCGGGGCGACGTGATGGTGTTCCGCTACCCCGATGATCCCTCGCTCGACTACATCAAGCGCGTGGTCGGCATTCCCGGGGACCGCATCAGCTACGAAAACAAGCGCCTGGCGGTGAACGGCCAGCCGGTCCCGCTCAAGCAGATCGACGACTACTTGTCGCGCGAGCGCATGCAGTTCTCGCGCCGGTTCACCGAAACCCTCGGCACCCGGGAACACGAGATCCTGCTCGAAGACGATGCGCCCTCCTTTTCGGGGCAGGGCAGGTCGTTCCCGCATTCGGGAAATTGCATCTACAATACGTCCGGCCTGATCTGCACCGTGCCCCCGGGGCATTACTTCCTGATGGGCGACAACCGGGACAATTCGAGCGACAGCAGGGTGTGGGGCTTCGTGCCCGACGAGAACATCGTCGGCAAGGCGTTTTTCATCTGGCTCAACCTGAACGAGCTCGGCCGCTTCGGCTCGTTCCGATAGCGGGACTTGGGAGGAATTCATGCGCAGCAAGCAGACCGGCGTCAGCCTCAGTGGCCTGATCATCGTATTTGCGATTCTGATCGTCATCGCACTGTTCGGCTTCAAGGTGGGCCCGGCCGTGGCGGAGTTCTTCACGGCCAAGAAGCTCATCACCTCGATCGCGCAGGAAAAGCGCGGCGGCAGCGTGGCCGAAATCCGCAAGGCTTGGGATACCAAAACGATGATCGACGAGGTGAAAGTCATCACCGCCGCCGACCTCGAAATCACCAAGGACGGCGGAGAGGTGCTCATCTCCTTTGCATACAAGAAGGAAGTGCCGCTGTTCGCGAACGTCGGGCTGTACATCGACTTCGCAGCGAACTCTAAAGAGTAGTCGCGGCGCCAACCACGGTGGCGCGACCCCCGCTCCTGGACAAGCGCATCGCTTACCAATTCAAGAGCGAATCGCTGCGCGAGCAGGCGCTGACCCACCGCAGCTTCGGCTCGCCCCACAACGAGCGTCTCGAATTCCTCGGCGACGGCGTGCTCAACTGCATCGTGGCTGAGGAACTCTTCAACCGCTTTCCGGCGCTTTCCGAGGGCCAGCTGTCCCGCCTGCGGGCCAACCTGGTGCGCAAGGACTCCCTGTCGGTGATCTCGCAGGAACTGGGCTTGTCCGAGTTCCTGCGCCTCGGCGAGGGCGAACTCGCGAACGGCGGGGGCAGCCGCCCGTCGATGCTCGCCGATGCGCTCGAGGCCGTGTACGGGGCCATCTTCCAGGACGGCGGCTACGAGGCGGTGCGCGAATCGGTGCGGCACACCTTCCGGTCCGAGTTCGAAAAACTGGACCCGGCCAAGCCCTCCAAGGACGCAAAGACCCTCCTGCAGGAGCACCTGCAGGGACGCCAGCACAAACTGCCCGCCTACCGCGTGGTTGCCACCAACGGTGCCGCCCATCGCCAGACTTTCGAAGTGGAGTGCGTCGTGGCCGAACTCAAACTCGCAGCATCGGGTACCGGCAGCACACGCCGCATCGCCGAGCAGAATGCCGCCGCCAAGATCCTCAAGCAGATCGCGCGATGAGCGCCGCCAAGTTCCGCTGTGGCGCCATCGGCATCACCGGCCGGCCGAACACCGGCAAGTCGAGCCTGCTGAACCGGCTGATCGGCCAGAAGCTCTCGATCGTCTCGCGCAAGGCGCAGACCACGCGCCACCTGGTCACCGGGATCCTCACCGTGCCCGGCTGCCAGTACGTGTTCGTCGATTCGCCAGGCTTCCAGACACTGCACAACAACGTGTTCAACAAGGCGCTCAACCGCCGCGCGACGGATACTGCGCGCGACGCGGACGTGGTGCTCTGGGTCATCGAGGCGCCCAAGCTGGTCGAAGCGGACCGTAACCTGCTCTCGCGCATCCCGGCAAAGCAGAAGGTCATCGCGGTGGCCAACAAGGTCGACCTGGCCAAGGATCTCGAACGCATGATGCCGTTCCTGGAACGGGTCGCCAAAGAGCGCGCGTTCCACGCGATCGTTCCGGTCAGCGCCAAGACTGGCAAGAACGTAGACGAGCTGCTGCGCGTCATCCGGGATGCGCTGCCGGTCGCGCCCGCCCTGTACCCCGAGGACCAGCTGACCGACCGCGACGAGCGTTTCTTCGCTTCGGAACTCGTGCGTGAGAAGCTGTTCCGCGAGCTGGGCGACGAGTTGCCCTACAGCTGCGAGGTTGCGATCGACAGCTTCAAGGAGGAGGGCGCCCTGCGGCGCATCGAGGCCACGATCTGGGTCGACCGGGAAAGTCACAAGCCCATCGTCATCGGCGACAAGGGCGAGCGCCTCAAGCGCATCGGAACCGCCGCCCGCAAGGACATGGAGAAGCTCTTCGACGGCAAGGTCTACCTCGGCCTGTGGGTCAAGGTGAAGCGCGGCTGGACCGAGGACGAGCGGGCGCTGCGTTCATTCGGGTACAGCTGAGGGGGCGATGGCGCAATCCCGGCGCAGGATAGAGCAGGAACCCGCCTTCGTCCTGCACACTTACCCGTACAAGGAAACCAGCCTGATCGTCGAGGCGTTCTCGCGCAGGCAGGGCCGTACGGCACTGCTCGCCAAGGGCGCCCGGCGTCCGCGCTCGGCGCTGCGCGGGGTGCTGCATGCTTTCCAGCCTTTGCGCCTGTCGTGGGCGGGCAGCGGGGAGCTGAACACGCTGGTCGGCGCGGAATGGGAGGGCGGCATGCCTTTTCTGAGCGGATTCGGGCTGATGTGCGGGTTCTACCTGAACGAGCTGATCCTGCGCCTGCTGCCGCGCGACGACGCGCATGAAACGCTGTTCGACGCGTATTCCGAATGCCTCGGCAGGCTAGGCCGGGGCGAGCCCACGGCGGGTGTGTTACGCGGGTTCGAAAAGCGCCTGCTGGCCGAACTCGGATATGCAATGCTGCTCGACCGGGACGCCGTCAGTGGCGCCCCCATCGACCCCGCGATGCATTATCTGTACGATCCGGAGCGCGGTCCGCTCGAGGTGAGCGGCGTCGCGGGCGGCGAAATGGTCGTGCGGGGCAGCACTCTGATCGACCTGGACCGTCTCCACCTTGTTGATGTTCAGCTCGACCGTCCGGCGACTGATGAAGCC
>JANNWA010000658.1:0-10057 GCA_031408275.1 Pseudomonadota bacterium | reverse complement strand
TCCTTGTTGCCGAGCATCGGCTCCAGCGGGGTGAAGCAGCGCAGCACTTCAAGCCCGCGCGCCAGGGTGGTGGCGAACTGGCGGTCGCCTTCGTGCTCGTAGCTGTAGGCCGGTGCAGATGCGGGTACCGCAAGCGGTGCGTTGGACTCAGATGCGCCCATGGTCATGTCTCCTTGGTCGATGGTTGCAATGCGTGCCCGCGGGCGTGCGCCCGGTTCTGGGGCCGGGCTGGCAGGCAATCCTGGGAAGTACGCGGTGGAAACGGCGAGCAGCGGAACTTGTTTCGCAATCCGATTGTTTGGCAGGTCCCGCCCTCTGTCAACTTAGTCATCTTACGTTTCACATATCGAAACATCAATGCAAAATCGGCATGATGTTGCGCGCAAGGCGAAACGCGCGCGGTGTCCTGACAAGCGGTGCGCTAATTGGCTACCCTTACGGCCTTTCCAACGCCTCATTCAAAGGGTTTCGCCATGGCTTCCTCTCTGTTCGACCTCACCGGCCAGGTGGCCATCGTCACGGGCTCGACCAAAGGCATCGGCAAGTCGATCGCCGAGGAACTCGGCCGGGCGGGCGCCAAAGTGATGATTTCGAGCCGCAAGGCCGACGCCTGCGAGGCCACGCGCGCCGAACTCGCGGGCATGGGCCTCACGGTGCTGGCCCAGCCCTGCAATGTGGGGCGCAAGGAGGAAGTCACGGCACTCGTGGCCGCGACGGTGAAGGCCTGGGGCAGGGTGGACATCATGGTCTGCAATGCGGCGGTGAATCCCTACTACGGGCCGCTCGGCGGGTTGACCGACGAGACCTTCGACAAGGTCATGAACTCCAACGTGAAGTCCAACCTGTGGCTGGCCAACCTGGTGATTCCGGGCATGGCCGAGCGGGGCGGCGGGAGCGTGATCATGGTCGGCTCGATCGCCGGCCTGAAGGCGAACACCATCATCGGCGCCTACGGGATCTCCAAGGCGGCCGATCACATGCTGGTCAAGAACCTCGCCGCCGAATGGGGGCCGAAGAACGTGCGCGTGAATGCGATCGCGCCGGGGCTGGTCAAGACGGACTTCGCCAAGGCGCTCTGGGAGGACGACAAGCTGCGCAGCGCGCGCGAGGCGGCGACGCCGCTGCGGCGCATCGGCGAGCCGCGCGACATCGGCGGCATCGCGGTGTTCCTCGCCTCGCAGGCGGCGGCTTTCATGACCGGGCAGTGCATCGTCGCCGACGGCGGCGTGACCATCCTCTAGGGCGCAGATGGCTGCCATTCGCGCGTTTCGCGTATTCGAGGGTGGAAAGTTCGGCGTCGGCCGGTTCGCCGAAATGGCCAGCGGCGAGCTCGACGCCGGCAACGTGGTCATCCGCTCGCAGTTTGCGAGCGTCAATTACAAGGATGCCCTGACCGCGCTGGGGAAGGCCAGGATCGTGACGCGCCTCCCGTGTACCGTGGGGATCGACGTTTGCGGTGAGGTGTCCGAATCCGCCGACCCGGGGTTCAAGCCCGGCGACCGCGTGGTTGTGCATGGCCTTGGCATGGGCGCCGACCACGACGGCGGCTACCAGGAGGTGAACCGTTTCCCGGCCGACTGGCTGGTGAAGGTGCCGGATTCGCTCACATCGTTTGAAACGGCGACGATCGGCGTCGCCGGGTATACCGCCGCCCTTTCCGTCGACCTGATGGAACTCAACGGGCTCGCACCCGGCAAGGGGAAAGTCCTTGTCAACGGGGCGACCGGCGGGGCGGCGTCCGTGGCGATCGACATCCTTGCGGGGCGTGGCTACGAGGTGGTCGCCCTGTCCGGCAAACCCGAGGCGGCGGACTACCTGCGCTCGCTCGGCGCGACGGAAGTGATCGACCGGAAAACCTATGAATTCGGCACCCGCCCGCTCGAAAAGCCGCTGTGGCAGGGCGCGATCGACTCGGTCGGCGGGGAGCAGCTGGCATGGCTCGCGCGCACGATGCAGACTGACGGGGTGATTGCCGCCTTCGGCAACGCGGGGGGCCTCGAATTCAAGGGCAGCGTGCTGCCGTACATCATGCGCGGGGTGAGGCTGATCGGGGTGTATGCCAACAGCCCGATGCCGCTGCGCAACCGCATCTGGCAGCGGCTCGCCACCGACCTCAGGCCGCGCCACCTGGACAAGATCGCCCGGCGGATCCGGTTTTCGGACCTGCCGCAGGCTTTCGACGACCTGATCGCTGCAAAAGCGGTGGGAAGGATGGTCGTGGACTTCTCCCTCGGCTAAACTAACTCTTCCTAGGAGACCCGCATGGACTTGAACTATTCGACCGAAGAGCTTGCATTCCGCGACGAAGTGCGCGGCTGGCTCGCCAAGAACCTGCCCGCCGACCTCTCAGACAAGGTCAGCAGCCACGCCCACCTGTCGCGGGACGACCTGGTGCGCTGGCACAAGATCCTCGCCAAGCAGGGCTGGATAGCGCCCTCATGGCCCAAGGAGTGGGGCGGCACCGACTGGAACGTCGTGCAGCGCTATATCTTCGAAGAGGAGTGCGGATACGCGGGCACCCCGCCGACGGTTCCGTTCGGCCTGTCGATGTGCGCGCCGGTGCTGCACAAGTTCGGCACCGACGCGCAGAAGAAGCGCTTCCTGCCGCGCATCTACAACGCCGACGATTTCTGGTGCCAGGGCTACTCCGAGCCGGGCTCGGGCTCCGACCTTGCCTCCCTCAAGACCAAAGCCGACCGCCAGGGCGATCATTACGTGGTCAACGGCCAGAAGATCTGGACCACCCTCGGCCACTATGCCGAGTGGATCTTCTGCCTCGTGCGCACGGACTCGCAGGCCTCCAAGCGCCAGGAAGGCATCTCGTTCCTGCTGATCGACATGAAGACCCCGGGCGTCACGGTGCGCCCGCTGATCCTGATGGACGGCGGCCACGAGGTGAACGAGGTGTTCTTCGAGGACGTCAAGGTGCCGGTCGAGAACCTCGTCTACGAGGAGAACAAGGGCTGGACGGTGGCCAAGTACCTGCTCGGCCACGAGCGCATGAACACCGGCCGCATCGGCGTTTCCAAGCGCGAGCTGGCCAAGTTGAAGGAATTCGCCGCGAAGCAAGTCAAGGACGGCAAGCCGCTCATCGACGACGTGCGCTTCCGCGACAAGCTGTCGCATGTCGAGATCGAGCTGATGGCGCTCGAGATCACCAACCTCAGGTTCCTCGACCAGATGCGCCGCAGCGGCCAGCCCCCGGGCGCGGACGTTTCGATGCTGAAGATCAAGGGCACCGAGATCCAGCAGTCGCTCACCGAGCTCATGATGCAGGCGGTGGGGCCGATGGCGCAGCCTTTCAAGCCGGTTGACCACGCCGACGCGTTCGACGTCTTCACCGCCTCGCTCGCGCCGCGCTACGCCAACACCCGCAAGACCACCATCTACGCCGGATCGAACGAAATCCAGCGCAACATCATCTCGAAGATGTCCCTGGGCCTGTAAGAGGAGACGAACATGAATTTCGATTACAACGAAGAACAGCAACTGCTCGCCGACTCGGTCAAGCGCTTCATCGGCAAGGACTACGACTTCGAGTCGCGCAAGAAGATCGTCGCCTCCGCCAACGGGTACAGCGACAGCGTGTGGGCCACGCTGGCCGAGATGGGCCTGCTCGGCCTGCCGCTCTCGCCCGACTACGAGGGCTTCGGCGGCGGGGCCCTCGACATGATGGGCATCATGGAATCGATCGGCGACGGCCTAGTGGTCGAGCCTTTCCTGGCGACCATCATGGGCGCGCAGTTCGTGGCGCGCGGCGCGACCGAGGCGCAGAAGAAGGCGCTCCTGCCGCTCGTGGTCGAGGGCAAGCTCAAGATGGCGTTTGCGCAGACCGAAAAGGGCGCGCGCTACAACCTCGCGCATGTCGCGACCAAGGCGAAGAAGTCGGGCGCCGGTTACGTGATCGACGGCGAGAAGTCCGTCGTCGTGCACGGCCCCTGTGCCGACAAGCTGGTGGTATCGGCGCGCACTTCGGGCGCGGACACCGACGCCAAGGGCATCAGCCTGTTCCTCGTCGATGCCAAGGCCGCCGGCCTCTCAATGAAGATCTGCCGCACTGTCGACGAACTGCGTGCTTGCGACATCGTGCTCAAGGGCGTGGCCGTAGAGGCCGACGCGCTGATCGGCAAGGAGGGCGAAGGCCTTGCGTTGATCGAGGCAGTCGTCGACTACGGCACGGCACTGGTCTGCGCCGAAGCGGTCGGGGCGATCAAATCCGCCAACGATGCGACGCTCGAGTACATCAAGACCAGGAAGCAGTTCGGCGTGCCGATCGGCGCGTTCCAGGCGCTGCAGCACCGCATGGTGGACATGTACATCAGCTACGAGCAGGCGAAGTCCATGGCGTGCCTCGCCTGCGACAAGGTGGATTCAGAGAAGGACGCGGCCGCAAGAAAGCGCCTGGTGTCCGCGGCCAAGGTGCGGATTTCGGAAGCCTGCCGCCACGTGAGCCAGGAATCCATCCAGCTGCACGGCGGCATGGGCATGAGCGAGGAGATGTTAGTCAGCCACACTTTCCGGCTGCTCACCTTGATCGCCCAGCAGTTCGGCGACCAGGACCACCACCTGGAGCGCTTCAGCGCCTAGCGCAGCAAAAGCGGGGTCAGCCTTCGACTTTGACGTTGGCCTCGCGGATGACGCGCTTCCACATTTCAATGTCGTTCTTGATGAACACGCCCAGCGCCGCCGGGGTGCCGCCGACCGGCGAGGCTCCCTGCACGGCGAACTGCTTGGCGATATCCATGTCCTTCAGTACGGCGTTGGCTTCGGCGTTCAATCGCTGGATGGCTTCGCTTGGCACGCCGCGCGGGGCAACGATGGCAATCCAGAAGTTGGCATCGAAGCCGGGGTATCCGCTTTCCGCGACCGTCGGCACGCCCTCCAGCAGGGCGGATCGGTCGAGGCTGGTGACGGCTAGCGCGCGCAGGCGGCCGGACGAAACGTGCTGGCTGATGGCGGGCACGCCGGCGACGACGACCTGCACCTGCCCTGCGACAGCATCCGCGACCGCCGGTCCGCCGCCCTTGTAGGGCACGCCGACGATGTTGGTCTTGGTCACCAGCTTGAAAAGCTCGCCCGTCAGGTGCTGCGGGGATCCCACGCCCGCGTGGCTGTAGGAGAGCTTGCCGGGATTGGCCCTCGCAAACTCGATGAGTTCGCCGGTGGTTTTCATCGGTTGCGAAGGGTGGACGAGGATCGCGTTCGGCATCGAGGCAACATTGATCACCGGCACCAGGTCGCGCTCGGTGTCGAACGGGAGCTTCGAGTTCAGGCCGACGTTGATCGTCTGCCCGTTGGTCATCATCAGGAAGGTATAGCCGTCGGCGGTGCTGCGCACGACCGCCTCGCTGCCGATGACTCCGTTCGCCCCCGGCTTGTTCTCGATGAGCACGCTCTGGCCGACCCGTGCGGTGAGCTTCTGGGCCATGATGCGCGAAAGGATGTCAGTGCTGCCGCCTGCCGCGTACGGCACCACGATTCGGATCGGGCGGGACGGATAGTCCTGCGCATGCGCAGTCAACGATTGGCCCAGGCCGAGCGCACCGACCGCACCGAGAATCACCAGTAGTTTTTTCATGTCTCCTCCTTCCATGTCGTTTTAGTAGGGTGTTTCGGGAAGACCCTTTTCACTGCTTGCGTTGCGTCCCGCGCGTCTACCGCTTATCAGGCACTCGCTGAGATTACCGCCTGAAAGATACAGAAAACCCCAGATGCTGCCGATTTCTCCGGCCGCGTACAACCTGGGAATCGGCTCGCCGAAGGTATTCAATACCCGTTGCTCGACATCGTGCGCGAGCGCGCCTTGCGTGTTGGAGACCACCGGCCACACCTCCCCGAAATAGTACGGGGGGGACGAGATCGGCACGCCCGTGCCGGCGGGGCGCCCGAAGCTGTCCGGCGCACCGGAGGCGCATTGGGCATTCCATTCCGAGATCGTACGCTCGAGTTGCGTTTCCGGGAGTTTCATGGCCCTGGCAAGCGCGGAGATGGAGTCTGCCCGTTTCAGGATGCCGAGCTCGACTTCGCGAAGGTTGTCCTCGCTCCAATCGTAAGGGGCGATATCCGGGTCGTTGATGTACGACTTCGCGACCGGATACATGCGGCGGCCGGCGTCATCGAAGACCATGAACGCTGGCATTGCGGGAAAGCGCATCGTGGCCGGGTCATACCGGTCAAACGATCGGTGCCCGGTATCGTGAACGTAGGGCTGGTACTCGTTCATGAACCGCCTGCCATTCCCGTCCAGCAATATCCATGACATCTGCGCCTTGGTTTCGAGCACCCCGGGAACCCAGTCGGGCAGCTTCTTGGAGCGGATGCCGAAAGGATACGCGGGGTCGCTGTGGCGAAAACCGTAGCTGCCGTGGTAGTGCCACATGTGCGACAGTTCTGCGCCCAGCGCCTGGGCCATGCGCAGTCCGTCACCCGTGTTGCCCAGCGTGGCGCTCGGCAGCACGGGCCGCAACTGCCAGTAGCGGCGCTGCATATCGGGGTTCGCCTCGAATCCGCCGCAAGCCAGCACTACGCCATGGCGCGCGCCGATCCTCCGCGGTCCGCTCTTGCCCGCAGCCTCGAGCCCGGTTACTTCGCCCGCGTCATTGCGCAGCAGGCGCACGACCGGGGCAGAAAGGCGCACTTGGACGCGGGGGCGGGCCCGGACGTTGTCGTCGATGACCTTGAACGCATTGATCCCGGCGCGTAGCGAGCGCACCCGGGGATACTCGGCGGAGGCGTCGAATCCCGGCACGGCGTCGATCTCGACGAACCTGAAGGTGTCGCAGCCGGGAAACGGGTAGCTGCCCGGGCGCTCGAGCGTGACGAGCGACGCGCCGTTGATGCTGGCGAGCTGCTCGATGAACTGCGGAAGGGCGGCCATTTCCCCGGCCATGGCCCGCAGCAGCGCCAGGTCGATCGATCCGGCGTTGGTGGCGACGAGGTACTCGAGCGCCTTGGCGGCATCGCTTGCGACGCGAAAGCCGCCGCCCGAGCAGATGGAGATTCCGCCCGGGACCGCCATCTTCTCCAGCAGCAGCACGTCCCGGCCTGCGTCGGCGGCGCTGATGGCCGCTATGCCGCCGGCAAAGCCATAGCCGACGACGATGACGTCTGTCCACTCGTCAAACGAAGTGTTCGCGCTCATCCGGGGAGCCTGGGTGCGTCAACCGTGCGCGGGCGCCTTCGATCCCACTTCGACCACGACGCGGCCGACCGTGCTTGCGTCGAAAAACTTGTCCATCGTCCTGTCGAGGTCCTCGAAGGGAATCGCACGCGATATCTCGGCCAGGTTCCTGGGCTTGAGGTCGGTGGCCATGCGTTGCCAGAGCCGGCGCCGCTCCTTCATCTCGAGTTGGCGGGAAACGTTGATGCCGAGGATGTCGATCGAGCGCAGGATCAGGGGCAGCACGGTGGTCGTTACTTCTGCGCCGACGGCCATGCCGGCCACGGCGAGCTTGCCGAAGGGCTGCATTTTGGCGGCCAGCCGGTCCATGTAGACGCCGCCGACGTTGTCCAGCGCCCCAGCGAAGAGCGGCTTGGCCAGCGGCGCGCGATCAGCGAGAAACTCCTCGCGACCGAGGATGCTTTGCGCGCCGATCGACCGCAGGAACCCCTCCTGCTCGCGTTTGCCGGATATCGCGATGACTTTGTAGCCGCGCTGCGCAAACATGTTCACGGCGAGGCTGCCCACGCCTCCCGTCGCGCCGGTAATGCCGACGGCGCCCGCCTCGGGCGTGAGCCCCGCAGCCTCAACGCGGTCCAGCGCCAGCGCGGCGGTCAGGCCGGAGGTGCCCAGGCCCATCGCCTCATAAGGAGACAGCCCTGCAGGCAGCGGCACGATCCAGTCGCCCGGCACGCGGGCGTACTCCGCATAGCCGCCATCATGGTCGTTGCCGAGCTTGTAGTTCGTCACGGCGACCAGGTCGCCCGCGGCAAAGCGCGGGTCCTGCGAGGACACGACCTCCCCCGACAGGTCGACCCCGGTGACGCAGGGGCGGTCGGTGCGCACGTTCTTGCCTACGCCGCGCGCAGCCATCGCATCCTTGTAGGTGATCGCCGAATACGCGACCTTGATGACGACGGGGCCGGGGTCGAGGTCGTCCAGGCTGAGCTTCTCGAAACGGCAGACCGGCTTGCCGTCGATGGTGTGGACGCGAAACGCCTTGAAGGGAGCCATGGGATCGTGCCTTGGTTGTCGTGGTGATTTGCAGGCGAGTCAGCCGATCTTGCCGGAGGCCGCGCGCAGCGATTCTGATTTCGGGTCGCAGAAGACCACGCCTTTGGCGACGAGCCGGTCAATGTCGTCGTCCGACAGCCGCGCCGCCTCTTTGAGGAACTCGCGGGTGTCCTGGCCTATCCTGTGCCCAGCCCAGTGCAGTTTTCCGGGCGTGGCCGAGAGCTTGGGAACCACGCCTGCGAGCGTCACGGTGCCGAGTTCATCGTCGGGGGTGGGCACGAGCATGTCGCGCGCGCGGTAGTGGGGATCCTTGAAGATGTCGGCCATAGTGAAGATCCGGCTCGCGGGCACGTCACCCTTGTTGAGGACCGCCTCCAGCTCCCCGATGTCGTGGGCAGAGGTCCATTCGGCAACGATGGCGTCGATCAGTTCCTGGTTCTGGTTGCGAATCTTCATTTCCGCGAAGCGCGGGTCGCTGCCGAGCTCCGGCCGGCCCATGGCGACCGCCAGCCGCCGGAACACCGCGTCGGCAAGCGCGGCAATGTGGATATGGTTCCCGCATCGCGTGGGGTAGAGGGTGTTGGGTGCGCTGTCGGGAAGCCGCGGGCCGGTGCGCATGCCGATCTTTCCGGATTTCTCGAACGCCGGGACGTGGTACTCCATGAAGCTGAACGCCGATTCGACGAGCGAAGCGTCCACGCACTGGCCGATCCCGCTGTTCTGTCGCGCAACCACCGCCATGACCGTACCGAACGCCGCATAAAGCGCAGTGATGTAGTCGGTGAGAGGGATGGCGGCACGCGACGGCGGCCTGTCGGGGTCGCCGATCATGTGCCGCAGGCCGCTCATCGCCTCGCCGATGACGCCGTAGCCCGGGCGATCCTTGTACGGGCCGGTCTGGCCGTACCCGCTGATGCGCGTCATGATGAGGTCGGGCTTGAGCTTGCGCAGGTCCTCGTAACCCAACCCCCATTTTTCCAGAGTGCCCGGGCGGAAATTCTCCACCACGATGTCGAACTCCGGGATCACCGCTTTGATGAGGTCGCGCGCCTCGGGTTTGCGGAAATCGAACGAGGCGATGCGCTTGTTGCGGGAAATGCTGGCGGCGTAGAGGGACTTGCCGTTCACGACTTCGCCCATCTGGCGGATGGGATCGCCCTCGACCGCTTCGATCTTCACCACCTGCGCACCGAAATCCCCAAGCAGCCTGGCGCAGAACGGGCCGGCGGCGGTCGAGCCGAGCTCGAGCACGCGGTAGTTCGAAAGGGGGCCGGAATCGCTCATGTCCGTGGAAGTCTATATGGCGGCCTCCGGTCATGGGTTTCGCTATGCAGAATACCAATGACACGGCTATCTGACGCGCTGCAACAAGCCCGTAGAATAGACAACAGATTAAATTGTTCTGCAATGCAGAATACAAATGGCTCAAGTATCCCGGAGCCCCTGCGCTAGGGAGCGGATGCAATGTCGACCGGCAGTCGTGCAAGGAAACGCAAGCCATCCGATGTGCGCCCGGCGAATCGCAATCACCTGATCGCGTCGGCGGCGGCGACGCTCGAAGTCCTCGAGGTCATCGGGGAGGCGGGCGGGCCCACGGCGCTTACCACCATCGTGGAATTGACCGGGAAGCCGAAAGGCACGGTACATCGCATGCTGGCCACGCTCGTGAATACCGGTTTCGTGGTGCAGGACCCTGGCAGCAGCCGGTACAGCCTGACGCTGAAGCTGTGGCGGCTCGGCGCGGCCGCCGTCGGACGCCTCGATGTGGTGAAGGTTGCAAGGCCATGGCTAGAGACCCTTGTGGCGGCCACGGACGAGACCGTGCACATGTCGATCCTAGATGTCTCGGATGGCATCGTGTACATCTCCAAGGTCGAAAGCCCC
>JANNWA010000657.1:0-2792 GCA_031408275.1 Pseudomonadota bacterium | reverse complement strand
GTGGCCGCCTGCCGCGTCGTTCTCAGTTTCCCGTCCGGTGCGATCCAAAGGAATCCGTCCGCGCCGCTCACCGGGATCTCCCCGAGCGCCTTGCCTACCCGCTCCGCAAGGGACGGCGTGCCGGACTCGGGGCGCACGCCGGTCCACGAGGCGACCAGCTGCACGCGCTTCACGCCTTGGGAGATCCACGGCTTGATGGTGGCCGCAAGCTCCTCGGCGGTGAGGATCCGGAACTCCGGGTCGTAGAACCGCCATGGGCTTGCCTGCACGAACATGTTGAGGTGCGCCGGGTCGTGGTTGCCTTCCAGTTTTTTGCCGTACTCGATCACCGCCTGCTGCGGTTCGACGCAGGCGGCGGTTTTCGGGTCGCAGCTCTTGACCGGCTCGATGCCGCTCAGCGGCAGCGAGGTCTTGCATTGGGCACCGGCCGCAAGGCTGAGGGCGCAGAGCGCGGTGAAGAGCAGGGTGCGTGTCACGGGAGTACCTCCACAGGCTATTATCATATCCATCCCGCAATCGGAGAAGTCGATTGATCGTGCCTGACCTGATTAGCCGCGAGGCATTGGGAACCGCTACGATAGCGGCAAACCAATCCAAGGGCTGACCCGCATGCGCACCATCCTCACCGACGCCACCCTGATCGACTGCGTCAATCCGGCGCCGGTTGCCAACGCCTGCGTAGTCATCGAAAACGGCCGCATCACCGAGATCCTCACCGGGGGCAAGCCCGCAGCTGCGGGTGACGCCGCGGTCATCGACCTCAAAGGCGCGTACCTGATGCCCGGCCTGTGGGACGTGCACATCCACCCGGACTACTTCCCCTCGCTTGCCGACATGCCATTGCCCGATCAAGTGACGCTGTTCGGCCACAAGATGACGCAGGCGCTGCTGGAGTCGGGCATCGTCGGGATGCGCTCGGCGGGCGCGCACCACTACATGGACGTGGCCTGAAGCGCGCGTACGACTCGGGCCAGCATGTCGGGCCGCGCCTCTACGCGGCCGGGCACTTCCTCACCACGACGGGCGGGCACTTTCTCACCTCGGGCCACGCGATCGAGGTCGACGGCCCCTACGGCTTCGTGACCGCGATCCGCGAACAGATCAAGAACGGCGTAGACCACATCAAGCTCAACCTTTCGGGCGGCATCATGGGCCCGGCGTGGGACCTGCATAAGCACTCGTTCCTGCTCGAGGACGAACTCAAGGCCGCGTTCGACATCTGCAAGAAGCGCGAATTCAAGGTCATGGCGCACGCGACCAACCCGGAGGCGGTCAAGGCGGCGATCCGCATGGGCGCGCACACCATCGAGCACGGATACATCCTCGACGACGAGTGCATCGAGTTGTTCCTTAAGCACGACACATGGTATGTGCCCACGCTCGCCATCAGCCACCTGACCCCGAACCAGGCGACCAACGAGTGGGAGAGCGCGTGGTCCAAGCAACGCAACCTGGCGTTTTCGCTCTGCTGCCGCGCGGAAGCGGCCTGCGACGAGCACTCCAGCGGTTTCAAGAAAGCCCTCAAGGCCGGCGTGAAGATGGCACTGGGCTCCGACATCCGTCCGCTCAAGGACGCGGCGCTGCTCGAGATGGGCCTCTGGGCGCGTAACGGCGCCACGCCCTGGCAGATCCTCATCGCGGCGACGAAGAACGGCGCGGCGGTCTGCGGCGCGGGCGCGGACCTCGGCACCATCGAGACCGGGAAGATCGCCGACCTCATCGTCGTGGAGAAGAACCCGCTCGAGAACATCAACAACGTGCGCGGGCTGCTGCTGGTGCTGAAGGACGGGCGCATCGTCTCCGACAAGCGCAAGGCCCGCCATCGATGAGCGCAGGCGCGGCATCATCGGGCACTGTTGCCGGACCCAGCGTAGCGGTCGTCGGCGCAGGCATGGTCGGGGCGAGCATCGCGCACGCGCTCGCCAAGCGCGGCGCACGGGTCTCGCTCATCGACCGCGACGCGCCGGGATCCGGCTGCAGCTACGGCAATTCGGGCGCGATCAGTCCGGCTTCGGTGGCGCCGGTGGCGATGCCCGGCGTGCTGGCCTCGGTGCCTTCCATGCTCGCCGACAAGGAGAGCCCGCTGTTCCTGCCGCCGGGCTACCTGCCGCGCGCGCTGCCGTGGCTGCTGCGGTTTGTGGCCTCGGCGCGCCCGGCGCGCGTGGCCGAATCGGCCAGGAAGCTCGCCGCGCTGCATTCGGGCGCGGTGGAGGCGCACCTTGCGCTTGCAAAGGAAGTGGGCGTCGCGGACCTGATCCTGTGCGGCGGCCACCTGCACCTGTACCCGGACGACGCGGCGCTCGCCAAAGACGCGGCCGGCTGGAAACTGCGCGAGGCCCACGGTTTCAAGTTCGAGCGGCTCGGCCGCATCGGCATTCACAGGCTCGAACCGGGGGTGGGCAAGCGCTACCAGGTCGGCATCTACCTTGCCGACCACGCCACGATCCTGAACCCGCTACGCTACGTGCAGGCCATCGTGCGTGCTTTCGTCGCGCACGGCGGGCGCGTGGAACGCGGGGTGGTGGGTGCGGTCAGCCACCGGGCCGACGGGCGCTGGAGCGTGGACGCCGACGGAGCGCCCGCGTTGTTCGACCACGTCGTCGTCGCGGCGGGCGCATGGTCGAAGCGATTGCTGGAGCCGCTCGGCGTCCGGCTGCAACTCGAGAGCCAGCGCGGCTACCACGTGCAATTCGCGGGCGGGGCCGAGGCCGTGTCGCGCACGGTGGTCCTCGCCGACAAGAACATCTTCCTCACGCCGATGGAGGAAGGCCTGCGCGTCGGCGGCACGGTGG
>JANNWA010000656.1:0-2507 GCA_031408275.1 Pseudomonadota bacterium | reverse complement strand
GCTGGAGTGATATTCGCGGACAGCGCTGTTGACTCGTTCGATTTCGGGAACCAACGGAAGGTTGTGCGCGCCCGTTGCGGCGACCAGATGACGCGCGCTCACGAGGCCTTGCGGCGTGTCCAACTCCCAGCCCGAACCCGTTGCGCGGGCCCGTCGCACCGGGGCGTTCAGCCGGATGCCGTCGGCCAAGCCAAATCGCTCGACCCACGATTCGATGTTGGCGAGGATCTCCGGTTGGGCGGTGCCGCCAATGGGCAGGTCGCCCAGCGTCCAATCCGAAGCGCCGATCTGGATGTCCTGCCAAGCGGGGAGGTCCCGCCACAGCCCGCCGATGCGCCCTGCCCTCTCGAGCACGATCGCATTGAAGCCGGCCTTGCGGGCGTAGAACAGTGCCACCACGCCGCCAAGGCCGCCCCCGACGATGGCTACATCGAATTGGTCGTCACTGCGTTCCATCAACCCTCCCCTGCCCTACCGAAATTCGGATCCCCGCGACAATCAGTTACCCCGCAGCCCCGGCTTTTTCGAAGTCGCTCGCCTCGTGCCGCTCCGGCAGCTGGCTGGCGGGATCGCCCCAGGTGCGATTGACCATGCGGCCACGCTGGACCGCCGGGCGCTTGCCGATGGCCTCGGTCCAGCGTTGCACGTTCTTGTATTCGTCCACGCCCAGGAACTCCCCGCCGCTGTAGAGCAGGCCCTTCGCCAAGGCGCCGTACCACGGCCAGATCGCCATGTCGGCGATCGTGTATTCGGCGCCCGCGATGTACTCGTTCGTCGCGAGCTGGCGGTCGAGCACGTCGAGCTGGCGCTTGACCTCCATCGCGAAGCGGTCGATGGCGTATTCGATCTTAATCGGCGCATAGGCGTAGAAGTGGCCGAACCCGCCACCAAGGTAAGGCGCCGAGCCCATCTGCCAGAACAGCCACGACAGGCACTCGGCACGCTTGTGCGTTTCGCTTGGCAGAAACGCGCCGCCGAACTTTTCGGCGAGATACATCAGAATCGCGCCGGACTCGAAAACGCGGGTCGGCACGGGTGTGCTGCGGTCGAGCAGCGCGGGAATTTTCGAGTTCGGATTCACACCGACGAAGCCCGAGCCGAACTGGTCGCCGTCGGTGATCTTGATGAGCCAGGCATCGTACTCGGCGCCGGCGTGGCCGAGGGCCAGGAGCTCTTCGAGCATCACCGTGACCTTCACGCCGTTCGGGGTCGCCAGCGAGTAGAGCTGCAGGGGATGCCGCCCGACCGGCAGATCCTTGTCGTGCGTTGACCCTGCGATCGGGCGGTTGATGCTCGCAAATTTCCCTCCGTTGTCCTTGTTCCAGGCCCAGACCTTGGGCGGATTGTAGGCAGTCGAGTCGGTCATGTGCTTGGTGCTCCGAATTGAAACGATGAACTTGACACGTGGCCGGCGGAGTCACTCCGGCTTGATGTTGCGTTCCTTGATGAGCCTGGTCCAGCGCACCTCTTCCTTGCCCATGAAGTCCTTGAACTCCGCCTGCGTGGAGGCGCGGATTTCCACGCCCTGCGGCTTGAAACGCTCGATCATGTCGGGATCGGCTGCAACTTTGGCGATCGCCTTTTCCAACTTGTCGACGATGGCCCTGGGCGTGCCGGCAGGCACCACCATGCCCTGCCAGAACACCACCGCGAAATCCTTTATCCCGGTCGCCTCGATCACCGTCGGGATCTCGGGGAAGGCCGGCGAGCGCGCCGCGCTGGTGATCGCGATGGCGCGCGTCTTTCCTGTCGCCAGAATCGGCTTGGCCTCGAGCGCAGCCGAGAACATCATCTGCGCCTGTCCGCCAGCGACGTCCTGGCCCGCCTGCGCGCCCCCCTTGTACGGCACGTGGGTGATGTCGAGGCCGGTTTGCTGCTTGAGCAACTCCGCGATCAGGTGGTTGGTGGCGCCGATGCCCGAACTCGCGATATTGAACTTGCCGGGGTTCGCTTTGACGTGGGCGATCAGTTCGGCCATGTTCACCGCCGGAAAAGCGGTGTTGACATGCAGGATGAAAGGCGTGAACGACATCAGCGACACGAGCTCGAAGCTCTTGTGCGGGTCGTATTGAACCTGGCCGGTGAGCGTGGGGTTGATCACCAGCGAGGTGCCGCCCGCGTAGATTGTGTAGCCGTCGGCGGGTGCCTTGGCGACGTAGTTGGAGGCAACGGTAGTCGCCGCCCCCGCACGGTTGTCGATCAGCATCGGTTTGCCAAACTCGGTCGCGAGCTTGTTGGCATAGACGCGGGCCACCGCGTCGTTCACCCCGCCCGGCGGATACGGCACCACCATCGTGACCGGCTTCTGCGGCCAATCGGTTTGCGCGAGAGCGGCGAGCGGGGACACGAGCGCACAGAGACCGACGGCAAGAACCCTGGCGATGATCGTCGAACGCTTCATCCTTGTCTCCTCGTCAAGGCCGGGCAGCGCCGGGAAAAAGGCGCGGGCCTTCTCGTCTCCAGTGTCATGCAAAGCCTCGGCATGGACCGGCGTCGCGCCGAGGCGG
>JANNWA010000655.1:0-10717 GCA_031408275.1 Pseudomonadota bacterium | reverse complement strand
GGTCATCGTCGTGGGCCCGCAGCTCAAGCTGCACCAGTGCGGCCTGCCCAAGAAGATGGCGCTCGAGCTTTTCAAGCCGTTCATCTTCAACAAGCTGGAGCTGCTCGGCCTCGCCACCACGATCAAGGCCGCCAAGCGCCTCGTTGAGCAGGAAGTGCCCGAGGTCTGGGATATCCTCGAAGAGGTGATCCGCGAGCACCCGGTGATGCTGAACCGCGCGCCCACGCTGCACCGCCTCGGCATCCAGGCCTTCGAGCCCGTGCTGATCGAGGGCAAGGCGATCCAGCTGCACCCGCTGGTCTGCGCGGCGTTCAACGCCGACTTCGACGGCGACCAGATGGCCGTCCACGTCCCGCTGTCGCTCGAGGCGCAGATGGAAGCGCGCACGCTGATGCTCGCCTCCAACAACGTGCTCTCGCCCGCCAACGGCGAGCCGATCATCGTCCCGTCGCAGGACATCGTGCTGGGCCTGTACTACGGCACCCGCATGCGCGTGAACGCCAAAGGCGAGGGCATGGCCTTCGCCAACCTCGCTGAAGTCTCGCGCGCCTACGAGTCGCGGCAAGTCGACCTGCTCGCACGCGTCTGGGTGCGGATCAAGGAGTACGACGTCGCGCCCGACGGCGAGAAGACCGAGAAGACGACGCGCTACGAGACCACGGTCGGCCGCGCGTTGATGTCCGAGATCCTGCCGCCCGGCCTGCCGTTCCCGCTGATCAACAAGGCGCTGAAGAAAAAGGAAATCTCCAAGCTCATCAACGCGTCGTTCCGCCGCTGCGGGCTGCGCGAGACGGTGATCTTCGCCGACAAGCTCATGCAGGCCGGCTTCACCACGGCCACCCGCGCGGGCATCTCGTTCGGCGTGAAGGACATGCTGATCCCGTCGGAAAAGGAAAAGCTGCTGCACGACGCCGAAACCGAAGTGAAGGAAATCGAGAGCCAGTACACCTCGGGCCTGGTCACGATCGGCGAGCGCTACAACAAGGTGGTCGACATCTGGTCGCGCTGCGGCGAGAAAGTCGGCAAGGCGATGATGGACGAGCTCGGCACCGAGCCTGTGGTCGACCACAAGGGCAAGAAGACCCACCAGGAGTCGTTCAACTCCATCTACATGATGGCCGACTCCGGCGCGCGCGGTTCGGCCGCCCAGATCCGCCAGCTGGCGGGCATGCGCGGCCTGATGGCCAAGCCCGACGGCTCGATCATCGAGACTCCGATCACGGCCAACTTCCGCGAAGGCCTGAACGTGCTGCAGTACTTCATCTCGACGCACGGCGCCCGCAAGGGCCTGGCGGACACCGCGCTGAAGACCGCGAACTCGGGCTACCTGACCCGGCGCCTGGTCGACGTCACGCAGGACCTCGTCGTCATCCAGGAAAACTGCGGCACCGCCAACGGCGTGTCCATGAAGGCGCTGGTCGAAGGCGGCGAAGTGGTCGAGGCGCTGCGCGAGCGCATCCTCGGCCGCGTCCTGGCCATCGACGTGCCCCACCCGGAAACGCAGGACACCCTGTTCCATGCGGGTGCGCTCATCGAGGAAGAGCATGTCGATCGCATCGACGAGCTCGGCATCGACGAGGTCAAGGTCCGCACGCCCCTCACCTGCGAAACGCGCTGGGGCCTGTGCGCCCGGTGCTATGGCCGTGATCTCGGCCGCGGGTCGCTGGTCAACGTCGGCGAAGCGGTGGGCGTGATCGCCGCGCAGTCGATCGGCGAGCCCGGCACGCAGCTGACGATGCGCACTTTCCACATCGGCGGCGCCGCATCGCGCACCGCGGTGCAGAGCAACGTCGAGGCGAAGTCCAACGGCACGGTCCGCTTCACCCCGCTCATGCGCTACGTCACCAACGCCAAGGGCGAGAAAGTCGTCATTTCGCGGTCGGGTGAAGTCATGATCGTCGACGACAGCGGCCGCGAGCGCGAGCGCCACAAGGTGCCGTACGGTGCGACCCTGCTGGCGATGGACGGCAAGGTGGTCAAGGCCGGCGCCCAGATGGCCATGTGGGATCCGCATACCCGCCCGATCATCACCGAATACGCGGGGACCGTCCGGTTCGAGAACGTTGAAGACCAGGTGACGGTGGCCAAGCAGGTGGACGAAGTCACGGGGCTTTCGACGCTGGTGGTCATCGATGCCAAGCGGCGTTCGAGCACCACCGCCAAGGGCGTGCGCCCGCAGGTCCGCCTCATCAACGAAGGGGGCGAGGACGTGCGCATCGCCGGCACCGACCACGCCGTCAGCATCACCTTCCAGGTGGGCGCGGTGATCGCGGTTCGCGACGGCCAGCAGGTGCAGGTCGGCGAGGTCCTGGCGCGCATCCCGCAGGAGACGTCGAAGACACGCGACATCACGGGCGGCCTGCCGCGCGTGGCCGAGCTGTTCGAGGCGCGCGCGCCGAAAGACGCCGGCATGCTCGCGGAAGTCACCGGCACGGTTTCGTTCGGCAAGGACACCAAGGGCAAGCAACGCCTGGTGATCACCGACATGGACGCCGTGCAGCACGAGTACCTGATCCCGAAAGACAAGCACGTTCTGGTGCACGACGGCCAGGTGGTGAACAAGGGCGAGATGATCGTCGACGGGCCGGTGGATCCGCATGACCTCTTGCGCCTGATCGGCGTCGAGGCGCTTGCGCGCTACATCATCGACGAGGTGCAGGACGTGTATCGCCTGCAGGGCGTCAAGATCAACGACAAGCACATCGAGGTGATCGTGCGGCAGATGCTGCGTCGCGTGCAGGTCGAGGACCCGGGCGAGACCGAGTTCATCGTCGGCGAGCAGGCCGAGCGCGCGGAAATCCTCGAGGACAACGAGAAGGCCGAGGCCGAAGGCAAGAAGCCGGCGACGTTCTCGTACATGCTGCTGGGCATCACCAAGGCCTCGCTGTCGACGGACTCGTTCATCTCCGCGGCCTCGTTCCAGGAGACAACGCGTGTGCTGACCGAAGCCGCGATCATGGGCAAGAAGGACGGCCTGCGCGGACTCAAGGAAAACGTCATCGTCGGCCGCCTGATCCCGGCGGGAACCGGCATGGCGTTCCACAACATGAGAAAGCAGCAGGCTGCAGAGCCGCCGCCCCCGGAGTTCGCTCCGGCCGGCGAGGAAGCGCCGGTGGAAGCGACGACAGGCGAGTAGGAAGGGAACAGGGGGACCAAGCCCCCCCGTTACCCCCCGGTACTTCGTGGTTGGGAAAAAGGGCGGCTTCGGCTGCCCTTTTTCTTTCTATAATCCGGTTGCAATCCACAAGGGGGGCTGACATGGGCAGCGTGCAGGACTTCAAATCGCAATCGGGTGTCGACCGCGCCGCGCGCGTCGATCTCGCCGCCGCGTTCCGCCTGGCGGTGCGGCTCGACATGCACGAGGGCGTCTGCAACCACTTCACGCTGATGCTGCCGGGCAGCCGCGACCGGTTCCTGCTCAACCGCTTCGGCCTGCACTGGAGCGAAGTCACCGCCTCGAACCTGCTGACCCTGGATGCCGAAGGCAGGATCATCGAAGGGGAGGGCGAGTTCGAGAAGACCGCGTTCTACATCCACTCGCGCATCCACCTCGCAAACGAAAACGCGGCGTGCGTGCTGCATACCCATATGCCGTACGCGACCGCGCTCACCCTGACCGAGCCGGGCCGGCTCGAAATGGTCGAGCAGAACGCGTTACGGTTCGTGGATGAGATCGCGTACGACGACGAATACAACGGCCTCGTGGTGGATAACGAGGAAGGCGACCGGATCGCGCGCGCGCTGGGCTCCAAGCGCGTCATGTTCATGGCGAACCACGGCGTGGTCGTGGTCGGCCGGAGCGTGGCCGAAGCGTTCGACCTGATGTACTACCTCGAGCGCGCCTGCCGGCTGCAGGTGCTCGCGCTGTCGACTGGCCGGAAGCTTCGCCCGATCACCGACGCCGTGGCGCGCAAGACCTACGCCATGTTGCTCGAGCAGAATACTGTCTATGCGGAAGCGCATTTCGGCGCGCTGAAGCGCATTCTCGATCGCGAGGAACCCGATTACGCGCACTGAACCGCGGGTTAAACCCCTGGTGCGGCTCGCCGCCACAGGCGACCTGCCCGCGATCCAGGCGATCTATGCGCACCATGTGCTGCATGGCCTGGGCTCGTTCGAGGAAGCGCCGCCGGAACTGGACGAGATGTGGCGCCGGTTCGAGGAGGTGGCCGACCGGGGCCTGCCCTACCTCGTGGCGATCCTGCACGGCGCAGTCGCCGGCTACGGGTACTGCAACCTCTTCCGCACCCGCTCGGCGTACCGGTTTTGCCTCGAGGATTCGATCTACGTGAAGGACGGACAGCACGGCAAGGGCGTGGGCCGCGCCCTGCTGGCCGAACTGATCGAGCGCTGCACCGCGCTTGGATACCGGCAGATGGTTGCCGTGATCGGCGACAGCGCCAATCGCAATTCCGTCCGCCTGCACGAGAGCCTGGGCTTCATCCACGCCGGACTGCTGCGCTCCACCGGGTACAAGTTCGGGCGCTGGGTGGACACGGTGACGATGCAGCGGCCCCTCGGCCCCGGGGACGGGAACCTGCCGCAGAAGGATCCCGGCGCCGCCTGAGTCAGGAGGCGGTTCGCTGTTCGGCCATTTTGAGCAGCGCGTAGAGCGTCTCCAGCCGAGGGACCGCCACAAGGAGTTTGCGCGCGATGCGCACAACGTTGCCGAGCAGCGCCTCGGTCTCCATCGGCCGGCCGGCGAGATAGTCCTGGCCCATGCTCGAGACGTAGTTCGGCATCTTCAGGGTAGCCGTCAGCAGTTTGTCGATCGTGTCTCCCGGCTGCGGGTGGCCCGCAGCCGCCGCAACCGCGCAATACTCGCCCATGGCTTCGCGCACGAACTGCGTCGTGTGTTCGCTGCCAAGGATGTCGAGTCCGCCCAGGCCTCCGCCCAGCGCGGAGATCGGGTTCAGCACGGTGTTCCAGGCAGACTTCTGCCAGCGGGTATCGACGATATCGGGCGTTGCCGCTCCGCTCGACCCGCCCTTCTTGATCAGGGCGACGAGATGCTCGGCCGTAGCTGAAGGTCCGCCGGGATAGCGACCGAGCACGAGCCGCGTGAACTGCGAGTGGTGCTTGATGACCCCGGAAGCCTCGCGACTGACAGCCGCATAGGCCACGCCGGCAATGAGTTCGTTGTCCGGGAACGCGGCTGCCACCGGCGCATCCACGTCGATCCCGTTGGCCACGAATACGATCACGGTCTTCTCGCCGAGCGCGGGGCGGATCAGCGCGACCGGGTCGGTTGCAGTCGTGAGCTTGAGGCACACCAGCAGGTAGTCGGCCGGACCGCGATAGTCCGCACCCGAGCGCACGAGTTGCGCGGGCTTCCACGAGAGGTCGCCGAGGTGGCTTTCGATCCGGTACCCGTTCGTCGCGACGGCGTCGTAGTCCGACCGCGCCACCGCCGATACTTCGCACCCGGCCTTGGCCAGGACGCCGCCGTAGAAGGCGCCGATGGCTCCGGCGCCGATCACCAGGACTGTTTCGGTCACCGGCGTTCTTCCATCAATCCAGCTTGAAGCCGGTGTCGCGCACGATCGTGCCCAGCCGTCCGGTTTCGCTGCGCATGAACGCCGCGAAATCCTCCGCGGACTGGGGCGCCACTTCGAGTCCGTAGTCGGTGAGCTTCTGGCGGACCTCGGGAGCCTGCAGCGCCTTGAGCACATCCGTGGACAGTTTTTGCACCAGGTCCTTCGGCGTCGCACCGGGTGCCGCGAATCCCGCCCACGAGATGAGTTCATACCCCGGCACGGATTCCCCGATTGTCGGGTATTCGGGATAGATCTGGCTGCGCTTCGGGTTGGTGACGGCGAGCACCTTCAGGCGGCCGGCGCGCGCATGGGGCAGCGCCGAATTCAGGATCACGAATGCGGTCGGCACCCGCCCACCCAGCATGTCCCGGTACGCCGGGGCGCTGCCGTTGTAGGGGACATGCTGCATGTCGATGCCGGCAGTGAGCTTGAGGAGCTCGCCGGCAAGGTGCGTCGCGCCGCCGATCCCCAGGGACGCGTACTGCACCGAGCCGGGCTTTGCCTTGGCGATCGCGATGAGGCCCTTCACGTCGGCCGCTTCGAACGCCGGAACCGCGACCAGTGCCATCACGTAGTAGCCGATGCGTGCCACAGGGGCGAAGTCCTTCACCGTGTCGTAGGGCAGGTCCTTGCGCATCACCTGGTTCAGGCTGTGCCCGCTGGTGATGAGGCCGAGCGTGTGGCCGTCGGCGGGGCTGCGCGCCAGCGCCTGGCTGCCGACGATCACGCCGCCGCCGGGCCGGAAGTCGACCACCACGGACTGGCCCCATGCGGCCTGCAGCTGCTGGGCGATCACGCGGGTCAACGCGTCGTTCGCGCCGCCCGGGGGCTGGGGCACGATGATCGTGACGGGTTTGGTCGGGAAAGCGTGCGCGGAACCGGCAAGCAGTGCCGCAAGCAGCGCCAGCCCTGCAATCCTCTTCATCACGCGTTCAGCCCGGGATCAGGACGACTTTGCCCTTCACCTGGCGGGCGGCCATCATCTTCAGGGCATCGGCGGCTTTTTCCAGCGGGAAAGTCGCCGTGATGTGCGGCTTCAGCTTGCCTTCGCGGAACCACTTGCCGAGCTGCGTGACGCTCTGCACGAACTCCTTCGGCTCGCGCTTGGTGAAATCGCCCCAGAACACGCCCACGATCGAGCAGCCCTTGAGGAGGGTCAGGTTCAGCGGGATCTTGGGGATGTCGCCGGCCGCAAAGCCGATCACGAGCAGCCGCCCCCGCCACGCCGTGGAGCGCAGCGCGAGCTCCGTGTAAGGGCCGCCGACCGGGTCATAGACCACATCCACGCCCTTGCCGCCGGTGATCGCCTTGATGCGTTCGCGCATGTCCTCGGTGGCGTAGTTGATGACCTCGTCCGCGCCGTGCTGTTTGCAGACCTCGAGCTTGTCGGCGCTGGAGGCGCAGGCGATCACCCTGGCGCCCAGGGCCTTGCCGATCTCGATGGCCGCGATGCCCACGCCGCCTGCCGCCCCCAGCACCAGCAGCGTCTCGCCCGCCTTGAGCTGGGCGCGGTCGCGCAAGGCGTGGTCCGAGGTGCCGTAGGTGAGGATGAAAGAGGCCGCCGTCGGGAAATCCATGCCTTCGGGCATCGGGATCAGGCGGTCCTGTTCGGTCTTCACTTCCTCGGCAAACGCACCGGCGCCGGTGAATGCGATGACCTTGTCGCCGGGCTTGAAGCGGGTCGCGCCTTCGCCGACCGACTTCACCACCCCGGCCAGCTCGCTGCCGGGCGAGAACGGCAGCTGAGGCTTCATCTGGTACTTGTTCTCGATGATCAGCACGTCGGGGAAATTCACGCTCGCGGCCTTCACCGTAATCACTACTTCTCCCTTGCCGGGCACGGGGGATGGGATGTCTTCGTAGACGAGCGTGTCGGGCGGGCCGAACGCCTTGCAGAGCACTGCTTTCATGGTCGTTTCGCAGGTTGAGCCGTAAGGGAGGGGAATGATAGCTTAGGATTGGCGCCATCCCCGAGGAGGAAGCCATGCCTGAGATCGTGCTGCACCATTACCCCGCTTCGCCCTACGCCGAGAAGATCCGCGCCATCCTCGGCTTCAAGAAGCTGAAGTGGAATTCGGTGACCATCCCGGCGGTGATGCCCAAGCCCGACGTGGTCGCGCTCACCGGCGGCTACCGCAGGACGCCGGTGCTGCAGATCGGCGCGGACGTGTTCTGCGATTCCGGATTGATCGCCCGCGCGATCGAGGACCACGCGCCTTCACCGACGCTTTTCGCCTACGGCGACACGCTCGCGATGGACGCGATCACCTATTTTTCCGAGGCGGTGCTGTTCAACACCGGCGTGCCCCTCGCGTTCACGCCCGCGACGGTGAAGGTGTTCTTCCCCGAGGCGACGCCGGAGTTCCTGGAAACGTTCCGCACCGACCGCACCGCGATGAGGAAGGGCGGCATCGTGCGCCGCGCCCCGATCAACGAGTGCCGCGCGACGGTGCTGCACTTCCTGCCGAAGATCGAGTCGCAGTTCAGGGACGGCCGGCCGTTCGTGTTCGGTTCGACGCCCTGCCTCGCCGACTTCGGCCTGTACCACACGCTCTGGCCGATCTGGCGCGCGCCGGGGGTGCGGGCGATCCTGAACCCGTTCCCGAAGACCTACCTGTTCGTGGAGCGGATCGCGGCGCTCGGTCATGGGACGCCCACGCAAATCAGCAGCGGCAAGGCACTGGAGATCGCCCGGTCTTCGAAGTCAATGAACATCGGTCGCGGCCTCGCCATAGAACTCGAAGGCATAAAACCCGGAGACAGCGTCGAAGTGCTGCCGGTGGACTATGCCTTCGACCCGGTCAGGGGCGAGCTGCTCACCGCGTCCGCCGACGAGATCGTGGTGCGCCGGAGCGACCCGCGGGCGGGCACGCTTCAGGTACACTTTCCGCGGTTCGGGTACGAGTTGCGCAAGGCCGGCTGATCGACGGTAATTCCAAAACCGGAAAGTAAACTGCCATGGAAGCCGCTTCCACAGAGGAGTTTTTAAAGTGAATCTGAAACATTCATGACTTCCTACGCGGTCTTCGCCAAGCGTGACTGCCCGACCTGCAGGCTGGTGGAGCCGGTGCTGCGCGCGCTGTCGGGCGGCGAGGCCGCGCTCAAGGTTTACTCCCAGGACGACCCGACCTTCCCCGATGCGTTGTCATGTGTGGTCGACGATCGAGAGCTGGGCGAGTCCTTCCGCCACGGCATCGAGATCGTTCCCACGCTGATCCGCTTCGAGAACGGCGTGGAGGCCGCGCGGACCGAGGGTTGGGACGCCAACGATTGGCGCAGGATCACTGGCATCGCCGACCTGGGCGCCGACCTGCCCGCGCTGCGGCCCGGCTGCGGCTCGAAGAGCGTAGAGCCGGGCGTGGCCGAGTACCTCCAGGTTCGGTTCGGCAATCCGGGCCTGCGTGCGCGCAAGATCGAGTTCGGTGATTACGACGATCCCATCGAGATGTGCTTCGAGCGGGGCTGGAGCGACGGCCTGCCGGTGGTGCCCCCGACCGACGTCCGCGTGCTGCGCATGCTGCAGGGAACCACGCGCAAGCCCTCCGAGGTGGTCGGTCTCATCCCGCCGAACCTCGCCGAGTGCACGGTGGAAAAGGTCGCGATCAACGCCGTGATGGCTGGCTGCAAGCCGGAGTACATGCCGGTGGTGCTGGCGGTGCTCGAGGCTGCGCTGGTGCCCGAGTTCACGCTCCACGGGTTGCTCGCGACGACGTACTTCTCGTCGCCGATCATCATCGTCAACGGCCCGGTCGCGAAACGGATCGGCATGAACTCCGGCCTGAATGCGCTCGGGCAGGGCAACCGCGCCAACGCCACCATCGGCCGGGCGCTGCAGCTGATCGTGCGCAACGTAGGCGGCGGCCGGCCCGGCGAGGCCGACCGCGCCACGCTGGGCGGGCCCGGCAAGTACACCTTCTGCTTCGCCGAGGACGAGTCGGATCCGGGCTGGGAGCCGTTGTCCGTATCGCGCGGGTTCAAGCGCGGCGCTTCCACCGTGACGCTCTTCCAAGGCGAGGGCGTGCAGGGCTTCGTCGACCAGAAGTCGCGCTCGCCGGAAGACCTCGCGCGCTCGCTCGCGATGAGCCTCAACGCCATTGGCCATCCGAAACTCGCCCAGATGCAGCGCGCGATCCTCGTGCTGTCGCCTGAGCACTACGCGATCTTTGCCGAGGCGGGCTGGGATCGCAAACGGATCGAGGCTGCGATTCTCGCCGGCACCGTCCGCCCAGGCGCCGACCTCATCGCCGGTGCGCAAGGCGTGGGCGAAGGCCTCCCCGCGTCGCGGGCCGGCGAGTCGGTGCCCAAATTCTTCGAGGAGGGCCTGCTGATCGTGCGCGCCGGTGGTCCTGCAGGGCTCTTTTCCGCCATCCTGCCCGGCTGGATCGCCGGGCGAAACCGCCACGAACTGCAACCCGTCACCAGGGAGATCAAGCCATGAACAGCCAGCAATGGATGCGCGACCCCACGCCCGAGACTTCGCCGCTCAAACGCGCGCGGCTCGCCCCGCCGAAATCGCTCGATGGCCTGACCGTCGGGCTCTTCGACATCGGCAAGACGCGCACCAAGGAGTTCCTCGACCGGGTCGAGTTCCGCCTGCATGAGCGCGGCATCGCGACCACGCGTTGCGGCAAGCCCACCAACGCCAAGATCGCCACCCCGGAGAACCTGCAAAAGGTGGCCGAGGACGCCGACGTCGTCCTGATCGCGTTATCGGACTGAGGGTCCTGCACGTCGTGCAGTCTGCACGACCTCATGAACCTCGACTCCCGGGGTGTTCCAGGGGTGACGGTGGTCACCACGGGCTTCACCGATGCGGTGGCGGCCCAGTCAGTTGCGCTTGGCTTCGAGCCGGCGGTGGTTTATGTGCCGCACCCGATCCAGAACCGCACAACCGAGGAGTTGGACAGGCTGGCGGACGAGGCGGTGGAGTCGGCGCTCAAATTGCTGATTTCCGCGGACCGTTAACCTAGCAGCAGAATCAGCAATGCGTAGGTTTCTCCTGAACTTGGGACGTCCGTTTTCGCAACCCACAGCAGACGGTCAAAGCGAGCGTAGCTCGGAAGCCCTCCTGCAGTCTCGATTTACGATGTCAAACGAGCGCAGGCCGACGCACCTCTGAGCCGAAATTGGCACACTTGGGTAAAGTGGGGTGCATCCGCAGGCCAACCAGCCGCGGATGC
>JANNWA010000654.1:0-13204 GCA_031408275.1 Pseudomonadota bacterium | reverse complement strand
GCTTGACTGGGGCCTCGACATCCAGGCGGCGATCTCGCTGCCCAACTTCGGCGCGGCGTACGGGCCGACCGTGATCGAGCGCGGCACGCCCTACGAGGACCTCGGCGACGCGCTCGCCGGGCGCGGACACACGCTGAATTTTTCAGTGCAGACCAGCGGCCTGCACGGCATCGAGCGCGTGCGGGGCGGCTGGCGCGGCGGCGCCGACCCGCGGCGCGAAGGCGTGGCGCGGGGCGAATGAAGCAAGCACAATGAACGGACGACCTCAAGGAGAGCACCCATGCCCAGCCAGTTGAACGTGTACGGCGAGCCGATCGAGGAATGCTGCAGCCGGCCCCTGACGGGGTTCTATCGCAACGGCAGCTGCGACACCGGCCCCGACGACCTCGGCGTGCACTCGGTCTGCGTGAGCGTTACGGCGGAGTTCCTCGAATACTCGCGTTCGCGCGGCAACGATCTTTCCACGCCCATGCCGGCTTACGGGTTCCCCGGGCTGAAACCCGGTGATTGCTGGTGCCTGTGCGCCGTGCGCTGGAAAGAGGCGCTGGCCGACGGCATGGCGCCGCCGGTGAAACTGGCGGGCACGCACGCCAAGACGCTCGAGTTCGTGCCCCTCGATTCGCTCAAGGCTTACGCGCTGGACCTGTCCTAGCCAGTTCGTCCGCGAGTTCGTCCGCGATGCGCCGCACGGCCTCGGGTACCGTGAGCGCCGCGTCGATTTCGAGGCTGTCGGTCGGCGGCTCGAGCGTGTCGAACTGGCTCTGCAGCAGCGAGGCCGGCATGTACTTGTGCCGGCGCGAGGCGATGCGTCCTTCGATGAATTCGAAGCTTCCGCGCAAGTACACCAGCCGCGCATCGCGCAGCCGCGCCATCAGCCGCGCCCGGTAGGCTTCCTTCAGCGCCGAGCACGCCAGCACTGCGCTGGCGCCGGCCGTTTCGCGCGCGAGGAGTTCTTCGTTGAGGCGATCGAGCCAGGGCCAGCGGTCGCTGTCGGCGAGCGGGGTGCCGGCGGCCATCTTCGCCACGTTTGCCGCCGGGTGGAACTCGTCGGCGTCGAGGAATTCCCAGCCGAGCCGATCAGCGAGTGCAGAACCGATCGTGGTCTTGCCGGCCCCGGACACGCCCATCACCACGACGATCATTTTGTCCGCAATTCCGAACGCTCAGGCGCGCTTGACCGCGTGCCCCCCGAACTTCGCGCGCATCATCGCGAGGAGCTTGCGTGAGTAATCCGACCGCCCCTGGCTCGAGAAGCGGCTCATCAGCGCCATCGTGATCACCGGCGCCGGCGTGCCCTGCTCGATCGACTCGAGCGCCGTCCAGCGGCCTTCGCCCGAATCCGCGACCACCGGCGCGATGGCCGCGAGGTTCTCGTCCTCGGTCAGGACTTCGGTGGTGAGGTCGAGCAGCCACGACCTGACCACGCTGCCGTGCCGCCAGGTCTCGGCCAGGCGCGCGAGGTCGATGTCGAAGTCCTTGCGCCCGGCGAGCAGGGCGAACCCTTCGCCGAACGCCTGCATCATCCCGTATTCGATGCCGTTGTGGATCATCTTGGCGAAGTGTCCCGAACCGCTCGGGCCGCAGTGCAGCCAGCCGGTCTCCGGGCCGGGCGCGAGGATGCGCGCGAACGGCTCGAAATGCTCGATCGCCTTGGGCGTGCCGCCGAGCATCAGGCAGTAGCCGTTGGCCAGGCCGTGGATGCCGCCGGACACGCCCGCGTCCACGAACCGGAATCCGCGCTGCGAGAGTTCCAGCGCCCGGCTCATGGAATCCTTGTAGTACGAGTTCCCGCCGTCGACCAGCATGTCGCTGTTCGACAGGAGCGGCAGCAGGTCCTCGATCGCGCTCTGCGTGGGTTCCCCGGCGGGCAGCATCAGCAGGATCACCCGTTCGCCGCTGAGCCGCAGCGCGAGGTCGGCGAGGCCGTCCGCGCACTGGACATGCGGCTCGTTCGACAGTTCGGTGCACTTGGCCTTGTCCCGGTCCCATGCGACCACGCCCGCGCCACCGCGGGCGAGCCGCCGCGCCATGTTCGAGCCCATGCGGCCCAAGCCGACTATTCCGATTTCCATGCTGCCTCCAGAGTGAAACCCATTCTATAATCCGCGCACAATTAAAAGGAGGAGACTTCATGAGAATCGCACGCATCCTGGCAGCACTCTCGCTCGCCGCGTTCGCCGCGTCGGCCGCGGCGCAGTACCCCAACAAGCCGATCAGGCTGATCGTCCCTTTCCCCGCGGGATCGGCCACCGACACGGTGGGCCGCATCCTCGGCCAGTCGGTATCGGCGGCCGTGGGCCAGACGATCGTGGTCGAGAACAAGGCGGGCGCCGACGGCGCGATCGCCGGGGCCGAGGCGGCCAAGGCGGCGCCGGACGGGTACACGCTGCTTCTGGCGACCAACAGCCCGATGGCCGTGGCGCCGGCAATGAAAAAGGTCCCGCCGTACGATCCTATAGCGGATTTCACCCCGATCACCGACGTGGGCCGTTACACGTTCTTCCTGTTCGCCAACGCGAACGTTCCGGCCAGGACGCTGGGCGAGCTGATCGCGTACGCCAAGTCCAACCCGGGCAAGCTCGCCTATGCCACCGGCAACACGACCGGGATCGTGTCGTTCGCGCAGTTCAATTCGCTCGCGGGAACCGAGATGCTGCATGTGCCGTATAAAGGCGAGCCTGCGGCGATCACCGACCTCATCGCCGGCCGGGTGCACCTTGTATTCGCGACGCCCACCACGGGCCTGGCGCACGTGAAGGACGGCAAGCTGCGCGCGATCGTCACTTCGCTCAGGCAGCGCTCGCCGATCCTGCCGGACGTGCCGACGATGGCCGAAGGCGGGCTGCCCAAGTTCTCGATCCTTTCCTGGGCGGCGCTCTACGGCCCGGCAAAGATGCCCCGGGACCTGGTCGAGCGCCTGAACAAGGAGTTCGTCGCGGCGATGAAGCGGCCGGACGTGCTCGCGGCAATGGAAAAGCAGGCGTTCATCCTGAACCCTTCGACCCCGGAGGAACTGGGCGCGTTCACCAGGGACCAGTTCGAGGAATACAAGCGCATCCTGCGCGCAGCGGGCATCCAGCCCGAGTAAGGGAGTAAACGCACGTGAGCAGGATCGGCTGGACGGTCGCAAAGCGCCTTCTCAATGTACCGGCGCTGCTGGCCCACGTCGCGAAAGTAAAGCAGGCCCGGGTCGACGGCAGCATCGACCCGGAGCTCGATCTCTATACCGAGATCTTCCGCAACGATTTCCTGCACGCGGGCTACTTCGACCCGATCCCGGACGATCCCGAGAAGCTGAGCTTCCACGCCGTGAAGATGGCGATGAAGGCCTATGCGGAGCTGCTGGTGGCGCGCGTCGCCCCCGGCCAGCGGGTGCTCGACCTGGGTTGCGGCACGGGCGGGCTGCTCGCCATGCTCAAGGCGGCGGGTGCCGAGCCGACGGGCCTCACGCCGAATCCCGGCCACGCCGAGCACATCCGCAAATCGCAGCCGGGCATGCCGGTCATCGTCAGTGGGTTCGAATCGCTCGACATGGAGAAGTACCGCGGGACGTTTGACGTCGTGATCTGCTCCGAGTCGTTCCACAACGTCCCGCTTGAGGCGGGCGTGCGCAACGTGCGCGAGGTCCTCAAGCCGGGCGGCAAGTGGGTGATCATCGACTACTACCGCACGCGCATCCCGGCCTACAACAATTCCGGGCACCCGATGCAGGCGTTCCGCGACGCAGTGGCGAAGAACGGCTTTCGCGTGACCGAGGAAATCGACGTGACCGACAACACCACGCCTTCGCTCGCGTTCATCCATGCGTGGGCCACGCGCATCGCGCTGCCGGGGGTGGATTTCGCGGCCGAGCGCTACTTCACGAAGCACCCCGTGATCGGGTACCTGCTGGGCGACGAGTTCGCCGTGCGCCGCGCGCGCGTGAGGCTCGACGCGCTCGACCCGCAGGTGTTCGCGCGCGACAAGCGCTATCTGCTGCAGCAGTTCGCGATCTAGGTTTCGGGCCCGGGTCCTTGGCCGAGCGCACGCGCATCGCGATTGTCGGCGGCGGGCTCGGGGGCCTTGCCGCCGCGCTGTTCCTGCGGCAGGCGGGCGCGGACGCAACGGTCTACGAGCAGGCCTCCGAACTGCGCGAGGTCGGCGCCGGGATCGTCGTCTCGCCGAACATGGTGCGGCCGCTGGCGCGGCTCGGGCTCGCCGCGCCCCTCGAGGAATTCGCGGTGCGGCTGGAGGCTGCCTGGGAGTTCCGCCGCTGGGAGGACGGCCGGGTGCTGTCCGTGCAACCCATGGGCGAGGAATGCGAGAAGCTCTATGGCGCGCATTGTTACGTGGTGCACCGCGCGGACCTGATGTCCCTGTTCAGGCAATCCCTGCCGGCAGAGGTGCTGCGGCTCGATCATCGCTGCGTTGGCGTGGAGCAGGACGGGAAGGTCGTTGAACTCAGCTTCGTGAATCGCGCCGGTCAGCGCACGCAGGCCGTTGCGGACGCCGTCATCGGAGCCGACGGCATCCATTCGATGCTCAAGGCCTCGATCCTTCCCGGGGCCGAAGGCGAAGAAGCCGCGCGTTTCTCGGGGCTGTGCGCTTTTCGTTGCCTGGTGCCGGCGGAAAAGGCGCCCGAAATGGCCCTGCGCCCGGTGCAGACGCTCTGGCTCGGGCCCGGTCACCACTTCGTCCACTACCCGATCTCGGCCGGGCGCCTGGTCAACGTAGTCGCAATGGCGCCGGCCGGGGACTGGCGCACCGAATCCTGGAATGCCGATGGCAGCGTGGAGGACCTTATGCGCGAGTTCGAGGGATGGGACCCTCGCGTCAAGGCGCTGATCGCTTCGGCCACCGACACGAAGCGCTGGGCGCTGTACGACCGCAGCCCGCTCCAGCGCTGGACCCGCGGCCGCATCGGCCTGCTGGGTGACGCGGCGCACGCCATGCTGCCGTTCTTCGGCCAGGGTGCGGCCCAGGCGGTCGAGGACGCCTCGGCGCTGGGCGCTTGCCTTGCGGGGGTCGCGTCAGAAGCGGTGCCCGGGGCCCTGCGGCGCTACGAGGCGCTGCGCCTGCCGCGCGCGAGCAAGGTGCAACTGATGAGCCGCGGCCGGGAAGTGCAGAACCACCTGCCCGACGGTCCTGAACAGGAACGGCGCGACGCCGGATTTGTCACGGGCGAGCCGTTGCGCCAGAGCGCGTGGCTGTACGGGCACGAGGCCTGAGCCCTCGAGTGCGACTTTGCGCCGTCGCTAATTCTTCACGTGGTACCCGGTCTTGAAAATCCACCATACGGCGGCCAGGCACGCGCACAGGAACCCCGCGATCATCCCCGCGCTCAGGGCCACGCTCACGTCGGCCACTTCGTAGAAGCTCCAGCGAAAGCCGCTCACGAGGTACAGCACCGGGTTGGCCAGCGACACCGCCTGCCAGAACGGGGGCAGCATGTTGATCGAGTAGAAACTCCCGCCGAGGAACACCAGCGGCGTGATCACGAGCAGCGGGATGACCTGGAGCTTTTCGAAGTTGTCCGCCCAGACCCCGATGATGAAGCCGAACATGCTGAAGGTCACCGCGGTCAGCACCAGCACCGTGAGCATCCACACGGGATGGGCGATGCGCAGCGGGACGAACAGGCTTGCGGTGGCGAGGATGATGAGGCCGAGGACGATCGATTTGGTCGCCGCCGCGCCGACGTAGCCCAGCGTGATCTCGACGAACGACAGGGGCGCGGAGAGCAGTTCGTAGATCGTGCCTGTGAACTTGGGGAAGAAGATCCCGAACGAGGCGTTCGACACGCTCTGGGTGAGCAGGGACAGCATGACAAGCCCCGGCACGATGAAGGAGCCGTAGTCCACGCCTTCGATCTGCGGGATGCGCGAGCCGATGGCCGAGCCGAAGACCACGAAATAAAGGGATGTCGAGATCACGGGGGAGACCACGCTCTGGAACAGCGTGCGCCAGGTGCGGGCCATCTCGAAGCGGTAGATCGCCTTCACGGCATGGAAGTTCATGCCGCCTCCCTCACGAGCGTGACGAAGATATCCTCGAGCGAGCTTTGCTCGGTCTTCAGGTCCTTGAACTGGATCCCGGCTTCGCCGAGATCCCGCAGCAGGGCCGTAATGCCCGTGCTTTCCATGCTTGCGTCGTAGGTGTAGGTGAGCTGGTCGCCGCCCGGGTCTAGCTCGAGGCTGTGCGTCGCAAGGGCGGCGGGTATCGCCGCGAGCGGGTGCTGGAGGTCGAGGATGAGCTGCTTCCTGCCGAGTTTGCGCATGAGCGCGGCCTTTTCCTCCACCAGCACGATGCGCCCCTTGTTGATCACGCCTATGCGGTCGGCGATCGCCTCCGCCTCCTCGATATAGTGCGTGGTCAGGATGATGGTCACGCCGGAGGCGCGCAGTGCGTTCACCAGCGCCCACATGTCCTTCCTGAGGCTCACGTCCACGCCCGCGGTCGGCTCGTCGAGGAACAGGACCGTCGGTTCGTGCGACAGCGCCTTGGCGATCATCACGCGGCGCTTCATGCCGCCGGAGAGCTCCTTGATCCGGTTGTCCTTCTTGTCCCACAGCGAGAGGTCCCTGAGCACTTTTTCGATGTGCACGGGATCCGGCGCCTTGCCGAACAAGCCGCGGCTGAACGACACCGTGTCCCAGACGGTCTCGAAGGCATCGGTCGTCAGTTCCTGCGGCACCAGGCCGATCATGGCGCGGGTGACGCGGTAGTCGGCAATGATGTCGTGCCCGTCGACCGTGACCGTGCCGCTGCCGGGCTTCACGATCCCGCAGATGATGCTGATCAGCGTCGTCTTGCCCGCGCCGTTGGGGCCGAGCAGGGCGAGGATCTCGCCGCGCCGGATCTCGATGTCGACCTCCGTCAGGGCCTTGAAGCCCGTGGCGTAGGTCTTGGACAGGCCGACGATGCGGATGAGGGATGTCATGGGGGCAAGTCTACTGGATTGGGGCTGAATCGTAAAAGTTAAACTTTTGAGTGTAGAATGCATTTACGGGAGCGGCTCTCATGTCAGTTGGTATTCCTGTTTTGGCATAAAAAAGGAAGCAATCGCGATGGGATCACCCAGCCAGTTCGCCCTGATGGCCGAGTACAACGAGTGGATGAACGCGAAGCTCTACGACGCGGCCGCAAAGCTGCCTGTAGCCGGGCTCGCGAAGGACTGCGGCGCGTTCTTCGGATCGATCCTGGGCACCTTCAACCACCTCGTGGTCGGCGACACGATCTGGCTGAAGCGGTTCGCCGCGCATCCGTCGAATCCCGTAGCGCTGGATCCCGTGCGCGCGCTTCCGCAGCCTTCGGCATTGAGCGAGGTGCTGTTCACCGATCTCGGTGAGCTTAAGGCACGGCGCCAGCTCATCGACGCGGCGATCAAGGAATGGGCCGCATCCCTGACGGACGCCGACCTGACCCACGTCCTGCACTACGCCAACACGAGGGGTGTGAAGTCGCAGAAGCGCTTCTCGGGCCTCGTCACGCATTTCTTCAATCACCAGACCCACCATCGCGGCCAGGCGACGACGCTGCTGTTCCAGGCCGGCCAGGACGTGGGCGTGACCGACCTGCTTGCACTGATCCCGAACGAACCCTGACAAGGAAACACACCATGCCGAAAATCCTGCTGATCCAGGGCCCCAACATGAGCTATCTCGGCAAGCGCCAGCCCGAGATCTACGGCACGACCACGGCCACGGAGCTCGACGCCATGCTGTGGGCGCACGCGAAAGCGCACAAGTACTCGATCGACATCTTCTACACGCACAGCGAGCACGAGGCGATCGAGCGCCTGTACCGTGCGGTGGACGAAAGAATCGACGGCCTGGTCATGAACCCTGCGGCGTTCCTGTATGCGGGCTACGCGCTGCGCGACTGCCTGCGGGCGGTGCCGTTCCCGTACGTCGAAGTCCACATGAGCAACATCGAGAAACGCGGCATCCACTCGATCCTCGCGGAGACGGGCGTGGGCATGGTGGCGGGATTCGGCGTGCGCTCCTACACCCACGGGCTCGAAGCCATGCTCGGGCACCTGCAGGCGCAGGCGGTCGCGAAGCGCAAGTCCGCCCGCGTCAGTCGACCTTCGCGCCGGAGTCCCTGAGGATTTTCGCGTAGCGGGGGATCTGCGCCTGGATGTAGCCGCCGAAATCCGCGGCGGTCGACCCGGACGGCTCAACACCCAGGGTCACCATCTTGTCGCGCGTTTGCGGGCTGGCGATGGCTTTGCTGATTTCGGCGTTGAGTTTTGCTATGACATCGGACGGCGTGCCCGCAGGCGCCACAGTGCCGGTGAAGCCGACGATCTCGAATCCGGGATAGCCGGATTCCGCGATGGTTGGGATGTCGGGGAACAGGGCAAGGCGCTTCAGGGACGCGACGCCCAGGGGGCGGACGCGCCCGGAGCGGACCGAGGCGGCGATCGCGGAAGTCGCTTCGAAGGTGACCGGCACCTGTCCGCCGAGCAGGTCTGCGATCGCCGGCGCGCTTCCCTTGTAGGGGATGTGCACCATGTCCAGGCCCGCGACGCCCTTGAAGGTCTCCATGCCGAGGTGCTGCAGCGTACCGTTGCCCGCGGAGGCGTAGGGCACCTTGCCGGGCCAGGCCTTGGCGTACTCGACGAACTCCTTGAGGGTGGCGGCGGGGAGCGTCCCGTTCACCACCAGCATGTACGAGGTGCGCGCCACCATCGAGACCGGCGCGAAGTCCCGGATCGGGTCATAGTTGACCTTGAAGAGCAAGTGGTTGGTGGTGTGGTTGCTGATCACCCACAGCAGGGTGTACCCGTCTGGCGCCGCCTTGGCCACGTACTCGGCGCCGATGACGCCGCTCGCGCCGACGCGGTTGTCGACAACGATCGTCTGACCGAGCTGTTCGCCGAGTTTGCCCGTGACGATGCGCGCAAGCGTATCGGACGGGCCGCCCGCGGGCCAGGGCACGACCATGCGGATCGGCTTGTCCGGCCAGGCAGCTGCGCTGGTGGCTACCGCGAACGCACTGCATGCGAGCGCCAGCCGGGCAAGGGTTCTGAGCGGTGTCATCGGTTGCTCCTCTCTAAAAGGTGGACGCCATGGATTCAATGTTACCGGACGCATCCGGATCAAGTGCTTCGATGCCCGGCAGGCTCCGCAGCCAGGTGAGCTGCCGCTTGGCGAGCTGGCGGGTGGCGATGACGCCTTTCTCGCGCAGGGCCTTGCGGTCGATCGTGCCTTCGAGAAATTCCCACACCTGCCGGTAGCCCACGCAGCGCATCGAAGGCAGCGCTGCGTCCAGAGGGTAACGCTCGCGCAGGGACTCGACTTCGGCGACGAGGCCGGATGCGAGCATGGCGTCGAAGCGCTGCGCGATCCTGCGATGCAGGGCCGCGCGGTCCGCCGTCACGAGTGCAAAGGCCTTGAGCTCGAACGGCAGCGCGGTGCGCGGCGCGGTGTGCAGATCCGAGAGAGGGGTGCCGGTGGCGCGGTAGACCTCCAGGGCGCGCTGGATGCGTTGCGAGTCGTTGGGCGACAGCCGGGCGGCAGTCTTCGGGTCGACCTTCGCAAGCTCGGCATGCAGCGTGGGCCAGCCCTTGCACGCGGCCTCGGCGTCGAGGGTCGCGCGGATCGCCGGATCGGCCGCGGGCAACTCGTCCATGCCCTGCACCAGCGAGCGGTAATAGAGCATGGTGCCGCCGACCAGCAGCGGCACCTTGCCGCGCGCGAGGATGTCCGCGACTGCGGCGATCGCGTCGGTACGAAAGCGCCCCGCCGAATAGCTTTCGTTCGGGTCGATGACGTCGATCAGGTGATGGGGCACGGCGGCACGCTCTGCCGGGGTAGGTTTCGCGGTGCCGATGTCCATGCCGCGGTAGACCTGGCCCGAATCCACGCTGACGATCTCCAGGGAAAAGCGCTGCGCGAGCTGCATGGCGATGTGCGACTTGCCGCTCGCGGTCGGGCCCAGCAGGCAGACGACGCGCTTCACAACTCCTTCATCGTCCACGCAGGAACAGGCGGTCCAGGTCGGCCATCGACATCTGGTACCAGGTGGGCCGGCCGTGGTTGCAGCTGCCGGAGCGCTCGGTCTCTTCCATTTCGCGCAGCAGGGCATTCATTTCCGGGATCGAGAGGATCCGGTTTGCCCGCACGGCCGCATGGCACGCCATCGTGGACAGCAGTTCGTCGCGGCGCGTCGCCAGTGCCTCGGTCGCGCCGAACTCGCGCAGGTCGGCGAGCACGCTGCGCGCGAGCGCGGGCAGGTCGCCGCCCGCAAGCGCCGCGGGCACGGCGCGCACCGCAAGTGTCGTGGGCGAGGCGACACCGACCTCGAAGCCAAGCGTGTCCAGCGCCGCCTGCTGTTCCTCGGCGGTGGCCACCTCGACCGAATCGGCCTGGAACATCGCCGGCACCAGCAGGGCCTGGCGCTGCAGGGCGCCGGCATCCAGCGAACGGCGCATCTTCTCGTAGACGATGCGCTCGTGCGCCGCGTGCATGTCGACCAGCACCAGCCCCGCCTCGTTCTGCGCAAGGATGTACACCCCATGCAATTGGGCGAGCGCGTACCCGAGCGGCGGCGCGTCGGGCCGCGTGGTCTGCGGCAGCGGCGCGGCAACGCCTGGTGCAAGAGGGCCGGGCGCCGTCCGTATCGCTGAGAACATCGACTGGTAGGCGGCCACCGGTTGCTCCACGCCGAGCCCGGGCTGGTAGGGCGCGTAGGCCGGGCGGGGTGCGAGCGAGCGATCTACCGCGTCCACCTGTGCATAGGCCACGGGCGCCTGGCCCGCCGCGGGAGACAGCGCGCGCTTCACTGCATGGAAGATGAACTGGTGGATCGAGCGCGAATCGCGAAAACGCACCTCGGTCTTGGCCGGATGCACGTTGACGTCGACGCCGCGCGGCTCGAGCTCGAGGAACAGGGCGTAGGCCGGCTGCCGGTCCCCGTGCAGCACGTCCGAATAAGCTTCCCGCACCGCATGGGAGAGCAACCTGTCGCGCACGTAGCGCCCGTTGACGAAGAAATACTGCTGGTCGGCCCGGCTGCGCGCGGCTTGCGGCGCGCCAGCGAACCCGCGCAGCGACAGGGTGCCAGCCCCGGCCTCCACCGGCAGGCTCGCGGCCGAGAATTCCTTGCCGAGGATCGCGGCGACGCGCTCGCCCACCGTCTGGACCCGGTAGTGCGCGCTCACGCGGCCGTTGTGCTTGAGCAGGAACGACACGTCCGGCCGGGCCAGCGCTATGCGCTGGAATACGCCCTCGCAATGCCCGAACTCGGTGGCCTCGGTGCGCAGGAATTTGCGCCGCGCGGGCGTATTGAAGTACAGGTCTGCGACGGTGACCGTTGTCCCTGGCTGCCGCGCGGCGGGCTCGACTGCGCCGCTCACAGGGCCTTCGGCGTTCAGGCTGTGGGCGTGCGGCGAGCCGCCCGTGCGCGAGGTGAGCGTCACGCGCGCGACCGAAGCTATGGACGCCAGCGCCTCGCCGCGAAACCCGAGCGACCCGACCGCCTCCAGGTCCTCGAGCGAGCGTATCTTGCTGGTCGCATGGCGTGCGAGCGCCAGCGTGAACTCGTCGCCGGCGATGCCGCCGCCGTTGTCCTCGACCTGGATGCGCGCGATGCCGCCGCCCTCGAGCATCACCTGGACCTCGGTCGCGCCGGAATCGAGGCTGTTCTCGAGCAGTTCCTTCAGGACGGACGCCGGCCGCTCGACGACTTCGCCGGCCGCGATCTGGCTGATCAGGAGGTCGGGTAGTACTTGGATTGGTACTTGGATTGGTACCTGGATTGCACTCATGCGTGAAGTATAGCTTCCTGCCGTTACAATCCCCCCCATGGAACTCATCGCCTTCGCCTGGGACTTTCTGGTCCACCTCGACAAGCACCTCGCAGCTTTCCTCGCGCAGTACGGCACCTGGGTCTACGTGCTGCTGTTCATGATCGTCTTCTGCGAGACGGGGTTCGTCGTCACGCCTTTCCTGCCCGGCGATTCGCTGCTGTTCGTGGTCGGGGCGCTGTGCGCCACGGGCGGCCTCGAGATCGAGGTCGTAATCGTGCTGCTTGTGTCGGCCGCGCTGCTCGGCGACAACACCAACTACTGGGCCGGCCGGTGGCTGGGGCCGAGGGTTTTCCGCTGGGAGGATTCGCTGTTTTTCAACCGCAAGCACCTCGACCGCACGCACGCCTTCTACGAAAAGCACGGCGGCAAGACCATCGTCATCGCGCGCTTCATGCCTTTCGTGCGCACGTTCGCGCCGTTCGTGGCCGGGGTCGCCCGCATGCCGTACCAGCGCTACATCGCGTTCTGCATCGGGGGTGCGCTGCTCTGGGTCGTGTCGCTGACCATGCTCGGATATTTCTTCGGCAACCTGCCGATCGTGAAGAAGAACCTGACCGTGGTGATCTTCGGCATCATCGGGCTGTCGCTCCTGCCGATGGTCGTGGAGTTCGCGAGGGCGAAGCGTGCGGCGCGTTCGCGGCTTTCCGCCGATTGAGGATCGCCGGGCGAACCCAAAACCTCATGGAGAAATAATGGCCGGGACCGCAATGATCGACCGCGTGGATCACCTCGTGCTGACGGTCGCCGACATAGAGGCGACCACGCAGTTCTACGAGAGGGTGCTCGGCTTCGAGCGCGAGTTTTTCCGCGGCCCGGAAGGACAGGCGCGCCACGCGCTGCTGTTCGGCCGCCAGAAGATCAACCTGCAGGACCGCGCCACCGAGACGCCCACCAAGGCGCGCGTGCCGACACTGGGGTCCGGCGACTTCTGCCTGATCGCGGCGGTGCCGCTCGACCAGGTCATCGCCCACCTGAAGAAGGAGTCGGTAGTGATCGAAGCGGGGCCGGTATCGAGGCGCGGTGCGCTGGGGCCGATCAGGTCGGTATACTTCCGCGATCTTGATGGTAACCTCGTGGAAGTAGCTGAATACACGTAAGGGGAATCGAATGGCCGAAAAGCTGGATGCGGGCGCGAACTTTCCGAAGCTCACACTGAACCTCGTCGACGGCTCCACGTTGGAGCTGCCCGACGGAATGGATGCGAAGTACCGGATCGTTCTCTTCTATCGCGGGCACTGGTGACCATACTGCCGCCGGCAGTTGGCCGGCTTCCAGTCAGTCCTGCATGAACTTGACGCGCTGGGTGCAAAGGTCGTTGCCGCCAGCGTGGACCCGATCGAAAAAGCACGGGAGGTCGCGGCGGAATTGTCCTTCCCGCATGCTTACGGCGTGACGCGCGAAACCGGCATC
>JANNWA010000653.1:0-9668 GCA_031408275.1 Pseudomonadota bacterium | reverse complement strand
GTATTTCAGCGGCATGACGAACGCAGCGATCACCTCCACCCAGCGTGACTATGCGGGGAACGGCTCGGTCAACGTAAGCACCTACACCGCCGGCAACCTGGCCGGCAACGCGCTCAGCGGGCCCGGCAGCACCAGCTACGTCCAGCCGCTGACTGCGACCCAACCGTGCAACAAGAACTTCATCATCTTCATCGGCAACGGCTTTCCTTCGACTTCGAGCACCAACCCCGCCACGCTGAGTGTCACCGGCTGGACCGCTGCAGACTCGGTCCAGATCTACGACGAGGGCACCAAGACGACTTACCTGGACGAGTGGGCGCGGTTCCTGAACAAGACCGGGGCCGCCAACGCGCCCTGCGATACCAGCGTTTCGCCGGCGATCTGCGCCGAAAGCAAGGTCACCACGTACACCATTGACGTATTCAAGGACAAAATCGACACGCCGCAGGCCAACCTGCTGAAGAGCGCTGCGGCCGTCGGCGGCGGAAAGTACTTTGCCACCACCAGCAAGGCCCAGATCCAGGACGCGCTGTCCCGGATCATGAACGAGATCCAGGCGGTGAACAGCGTGTTCACCTCGGCCAGCCTGCCGGTGTCGGTCAACACGCAGGGCACCTACCTGAACCAGATCTACATGGGCGTGTTCCGCCCGGACTCCGCGGGCGCACCGCGATGGATGGGCAACCTCAAGCAGTACAAGTTCGGGCTCACCACCGACGCGGGCGGCAACGACACGATCTTCCTCGCCGATGCCGATGGCAGTCCAGCCGTCAACAGCATCAGCGGCTTCGTCGATCCTTCGGCGCGCAGCTACTGGAGCAAGAGCACGACGCCGTCCGCCGGGTTCTGGGCCTTCAGCCCCTCCGGTCCGGGCGGGCAGTACGATGCCCCGGACGGCGACCTGGTGGAAAAAGGCGGCGCGGCGCAGAGGCTGCGCGACTTGGGGCCGACTGCGCGCAACATGTATACGTGTTCCAGTTGCACGTCGGGCAACGCGCCTCAATTGTTCAATACCGCCAACGCAAGCCTGGTGACTGCGCTTACCGGCACCAGTTCGTCGATTACGTCCCTGACCCGTGCCGGCCCCCTGGCGAGCGCGACCACCGCTTCCGACTTGCTGTTGAACTCGCCGACCGACTCTGTAAGCATCAGCGGCGCGAGCGTGGCAGGCTACAACGGTTCGTGGACCGCCACCCGCGTGAGTTCGACGAATTTCACCTTCCCGGTTGCGGAAACGCCGGTCACACCCGCTACCGGCGTCGCCATGACGGTGTCCTCGGGCACGAGCGTGGCCCAGGCGGTTGGGGCTGGCGCGATGACCTTCAGCGGCGGCGTGGTCACGGTCAACCTGCCTGCGCACGGCTTTGTCAACGGCCAGAGCGTCGTGATCGCCGGGGCCAGCGTGTCCGCCAGCATGGCGACCGCGACAACAAAATGCACCGGCTGGACCGGGACCGCCACCTGCGAATACAACGGTGCGTTCAACATCACCTATGTCGATGCCAATAATTTCAGGTACACGCCGCCGACCGCGAATCTGGGCACCGTAACGACGACGACGACGGGCATCGATCCGCCGGATCCGATCGTCGGTCCGTTCGGCAATACCGTCATCAGTTGTCGGACCGGGTCGACCACGACGACGACGACGGTGGCGAACAGCTCGATCTCGCGCGCGGTCGGTGGAGCGGCCGGAGCGACGAGGCTGGTCTCGGTGACGATGGCCAGTGTTCCTGCGAGTTGCACCAATCCCCTGGTCACCAGCGGCAACGGCCGGGTGACGGCCATCAGCGTCGCGGACAGCAGCAGCACAGGTCTAAATATCACGCCCGGGACCGTCAGTTACGGCGCCGCGGCGTGCGGCACCGGCCGGCATTTCTGCTACAACGTGACCCTTGCCACGGCGGTCGTGGCGACGAATACCTCGACGATCATTCCGGCCTCCCCGGCCACCGGCACCATCACCGCCACGGGAATCCCGACGCGCGCGGTGTCCTCCATCACGCGCACCGCCGGCAACGCGAGCAACGTGGCGACCGTTACCGTCACGACTGCGACCGCGCACGGATTCGGCGCCGCCACCAGCGTCAGCATTTCGGGTGCCGACCAGACGGAATACAACGGCATTAAGACCGTGGCGGCCAACGGCCTGAGCATCCCCTCCGGTGCCGGCAACACCACGTTCACGTTCACGCTCACCACGGGGCCGACCTCGCCCGCCACCGGAGCCACGGCGGCCAAGGGAGCGTCGGTCGATCCGACCACGCTCATCAACTGGATCCGCGGCGTGGATAACAAGGAGGACGAAAACGTCAACGCCTCGCTGGTCGACTGTCGCGCCTCGATCCACGGCGACGTGCTGCATTCGCGCCCGCTGGTGGTCAACTATGGCGGCACGACCGGGATCTACGCCTTCTACGGATCCAACGACGGCACGTTCCGTGCAGTCAAGGCCGGGCAGGACGAGTCCGCCACCAGCACCGACGGCAACGAGGTCTGGTCGTTCGTGGCGCCGGAGCATTATTCGACGCTTGGCCGGCTGTACAGCAACACGCCGTTGATCAAGTACAAGGGCGACGCTGCGCCGAAGACCCCGCGCAACTACTTCTTCGACGGCAACATCGGCGTGTTCCAGTCGGCCGACCTCGCTACCACGCACATCTTCATCAGCATGCGTCGCGGCGGCCGGTTCATCTACGCGCTCGACGTGAGCAACCCGACCGCGCCCAGGTTCCTGTGGAAAAAGAGCTACACCGACACGGGTTTTTCCGAGCTGGGGTTCACCTGGTCGGAGCCCAAGGTGATTGCGCTGAAGAAAACCGCCGGCACGGCGTGCAGGACCAGCGATTCCGGCCTGGTCGGCGACGCTACCAGCACCTACATCCGCGCGCTGGTGTTCGGCGCGGGCTATGACCCGGCGTCCGACGACACGGTCCAGGGCACCACCTATGACGCCTCGCCGCGCCGCCCGGACGCCACGATGGGCCGCGGCGTGTTCGTGCTGAATGCCGCCGACGGCAGCCTCATCAAGCTGCTGCAGGCCCCCGTGGACGATTACAAGAACGTGAGCAACAGCGGCCGGCGGTACCCGATCCCGTCGGACGTCACCCTGCTCGATACCGACGGGGACGGCTGCACCGACCGCGTCTATGTGGGCGACACCGGGGCGAAGCTCCATCGCTTCGACATCGGCGACCCGAGTTCGGCCAACTGGAAGGCCTATACCATCGCCACGGTGGGCGACTGGGGTGACAACGGCACCAGCAACGACCGCAGGTTCCTGTACCCGCCGGAAGTGGTGTTGAGCGTGGTCGGCGGCCAGCAGGTGGCCTACGTTATGGCCGGCACGGGCAACCGCGAGGAGCCGTCCTCGACCGCGATCGACGACCGTTTCTTCATGATCCGGGACACCATCCAGGCGGGTGCAGCCGAGTCCACCTCCACGGTCACCACCCATGCCGTAAGGGAGACTCAGCTGACGGAGGTCACCAACTTCAATGCGGCCACCACCACCTTGAATTCCTCGATAGCCAACTCGAACCTCTGCACCAAGAACTCGGCCGCATCGACCTTGACGCCATGCTTCTGGGGCTGGTACTTCCCGTACGAGGCCGGGGAGAAATCCGTGAACGCCGCCCTCACGGTGGCCGGCACGACGTTCTTCGGCACCAACAAGCCCAAGGCCGTCGACCCGCGCTCGTGCGAGGCCAACCTGGGGACTGCCCGTGGCTACGCGCTGAACTTCCTGACCGGCACCTCGTCCGTTGGGGATCGCGACGGCAACGGCACCGTCAACAGGAGCGACCTGTACTCCGTGTTCAAGGGTGGCGGCCTGCCACCGTCGCCGGTGTCCGGGGTGGTGCAGATCAGCGCTGACAAGACGGTTCGATTCGTCATCGGCAGCGGCGGGACAGGCACCTCTGGGTCGGCGATCGAGGGCGTCAAGACGCAGGTCAACCCAAGCGGTACGCGCACCCGTGTTTTCTGGTACTTCAAAAAAGACGATTGATGCGCGCCTGGCCGAGCTGCTGTCCGAGCCCACATTCAGGCTAGGCTGCGCCCTTTCGGCATCCGTCCTCGCGCACATGCTGTTTCTGAGCTGGCCCATGCCGCTGGCCCCAGGCGGCAGCCCCGGCCTGGCGAAGTCGGCCGCGGCGCCACTGCTGCATGTGTCGTTGAATTCTCCAGGCGAGGCGCCGGAAGCCGCCCGTCAGGTCAAGGACGGCGCCACTCCGCAAGATGGGCAGGGCGGCCCGGCGGTGCAGGATGCAGTGTCCCTGCCCGGCTACTATCCGGCTGGCCGTCTGAGCCGGATGCCGGAGGGCATCGGGATATTCGACGTCCAGCCGCCTGCGGGCGGCGACAGCGGCATAGGTGGCAAGGTGACGATCCGGATCTGGATTGGCGCGAAGGGCGGCATCGACAGCGTGCGGGTGCTCTCGAGCGGGTTGCCCGCCGAATACGCGGACGCTGCGCTCGCCGCGTTCGGGAAAATGCGCTTCACGCCAGGGGAGATCAACGGCGTGCCGGTGCCGAGCTGGCTGGACGTTGTCATCGAATACGCCGATTTCCAGCGCGACTCCGCACAGCCGTCCAACGCAGGCCGGTGATACGGGCTTACTTCGTGGGGACGCTCTCCGCTCCTGCAGGGGGGGGCGGAACCGCCGGCGACTCCTTGGGAGGCGGCGGCGCCACCTGGGTCCTCGGCTTCAAAGTCCCCATCGGAGGGTAACCGGCATCGTCGAGTACACGCTGAAAGGCGCCCTCCTCGAACCCTTTCTGCACTGTTTTTCCGGCCACCATAACGGGAACCGCAGCACCGCCGGACACGGTCTTGAGCTCTTCCAGTTGCGCCGTGTCGGCGATACTTATTTCACCGAACGGGATACCGCGCCGATTGAGCAGTTTGCGCGCCTCGTCGCACAGTGCGCCGCAGTCGGGGGAGGTATAGAGCTTTACCGGCGCATTCTTGCGCGCCACCTGCAGCGCGTAGGGTTCCGTCGAATCCCCCGATGGACCGCCCGGACTGGGACGAATGTTTTTCTTCTGCACGCCTTTGGCCCCGGGCGGGGGTGGCGTGTCCGAATACTGTATACGGCCTTTTTCGTCCACCCAGCGGTACTGCTGGGCCGAAGCCGCGAAAGCGACGGTCAGGAGGAGGCAACTGAGGAGGGCACGACTCGGCATGGAAAGGCTCCGCGACTGTACATGCATCGAACGCATTATCGCCTGATTGCCCGGGCATGTCCCCCCGGTTGGGAGGGCGGACAGGCGCGAGGCGCGATCACCCGCACGCGTCCTGGACCATTTTTCGGGCACTCGCCTTGTCCGCCTCGATCGCGGCTTCATCGGGAAAGTAGCGCTCGCCTTTGGCGTCGACACGCGAAATCCGCTGACCGCTTTCCAGGGTGCGAAGCGCGTCCTGCGCGCGCGCGCAATTCTGCGTCTTGTTGGCAGCTTCGGTGCGCGCCTGCTCCTCCTTTTCACGCGCCGCCTGCGCCTGCTGTTGCCGCTTCCGGAATTCCATTTCCTGGTCGGCCGGGGCGCTTGATCCCTTCTTGGCGTCCTTTGCGTCCTTGACCGCACCGCCGGTCGCGGACGGGGGGGGGGACACCGATGGCGGCTTCAGCAAGGTCGCCTTCGCGCCGGGGGGCGCCACGTCGCCGTAGCGGGTCTTGCCGTTCTCGTCGATCCACTTGTATTGCTGGGCGAGAGCGCTTGACACGCCGCAGGCAAACAGCGTCAACGCAAGTAGAAAGGCTGTAGGTTTCATGCGGTCCCTCCCATCGTGCCAGGATTGAGTGGGCCATTGTACTTTGCCGGTCAGCAACCGGGCGCGCCGGGTCACGTGGCGGGGAACGCCCCGGCGGACTATAATTCGCACCCCAAGCTTCATCCGGGCCGGTGTAGCTCAGTTGGTAGAGCAGCGCATTCGTAATGCGAAGGTCGGAGGTTCGACTCCTCTCCCCGGCACCACCCCCTTTTTTCGGAGCCGCGACCTGTCCGATGTCCAAGGCGATCCTGGTAGTCGACGACGATCAGAGCCTGCGCGAGTTGCTGCACCTGCACCTTTCCGCGGCCGGCTACGAAGTCACCACGGCCTCCGACGGCATCGAAGCGGGCTACGCGGTGCTCAAGAGCCCGCCCGACCTCATCATCACCGACGTGAACATGCCCAACATGGACGGCTACCAGTTCGTGGAGGCATTGAAATCGGACAAGAGCCTGCCGCCGATCCCCGTCATCTTCCTCACCTCGATGGACGAGTTCGACCGGGGCCAGCAGCTCGGCGCGGTCGGCTACATCACCAAGCCGGTGCGGGCCGACAGGCTCCTCGCGGTCGTCGCCGAGCACCTGCCCGGCGGCGGGACCTACCCCATCGGCTGAGGCCGTTGCTGCCGTGGCTGGCGGCGGGCCGGCCCTATCCCGGGGGGCACTCGCGCACTTCGCTCCCGGCGAATGACTGGGCGGTTTCGCGCAGTTTTGTCGCTACGGCTGCGTCGGCTCCGCGGACCTGAAAGTAAGTCTTTCGCATCTGGGTTTCGCGCTTTCCGACCTGCGCAGTCCTTACGTCCTTGGCGCGCAGCGCTTCCAGGCGGGCTGTCGCGGCGGCCTCGGTCTTGAACACGCCCAGCGATAGCGCGTACTGGAAAGGCCCCTCTTCCTGGACGATGAAGTACTCGTCCACACCGCGGGCTTTCAGCTCGCCGACTTTCTTCTGCGCGTCCGGCCTGCTGGGGCGCGGCGGGATGTACACCCACCAGGTGGCCGTGTCGTCGACCTGGCGTTGGGAAAGGCGGTCGCCGAGCGCGAGCGGGGCCAGCGCCTCGCCTGCGCGCCCCGCGTCGGCCTGCGGAATTCCACCCCATTCAAGGCACGCGGTCGGGGCGGCAACAGGCTCTGCCGGAGGCTTTTGCGCCACCGGTAATGCGGATTTTCCGGCAGGTTCGGGGGGCAGGATGCGCAGTTTTTCGGGCGCGACTTGGCGGGCTAGCGGGCGTGGATCGGACTGGGTGTCCAGCTCGGCGATGAAGTTCGTCCAGGCAAAGAACGCGAGGTTGGCAAGCACGAGGAGGAGGAAGGCAGTCCTCACGAATTGGCGATCCTTGCGAGCCCTTCGAGCACGAGGTTGTCCACGTAGCGGCAGCGGATGCCGCCGAGTTGCTCGACGAGGGCCTGGCCCGCGCCCCCGCTCACGATGCACAGGCCGTCCGCGCCCAGCCGGCGCGCCATGCGCTCGACCGCCCCGGCCTGCGCGTGCCAGCACCCGGTCTCGATCGCGTCCACGGTGTTGCGCGGCGCGTCGCGAAACTGCCCCTGCTGGAGGGGGAGCCGTCCGGTGTGCTCGTGCAGCACGAAGCGCATTAGGTCCACGCCGGGCAGGATCAGGCCACCCTCGAACACACCCTCCGCAGACAGCAGATCCATGGTCGTCGCGGTGCCAGAATTGACCACCAAGCAGGGGCCGGAATGCAGGGCGCGCGCCGCGACCAGCGCGGCCCAGCGGTCGGGGCCGAGCTGGCCCGGGTTTTCGTAGGCGCTCCTGACCCCGCAGCGTTCGGGCTCGCCATGGAGCCAGTGGGCCTCCGCCTCGAAGATGCTGGTCCAGTTGACGATGAGCTGGTGGGCGCCTTCGCCGGCGACGTTGGAGATGATGATCCTGGCCGGGTCCGCGTGCGTGGCGGCGAACGGGTTGATGTCGTGGTTCGCTGCCGCGAATTCGATCAGCGAAACGGTGGCGAGGCTCGTCCACGCCCTGCCGTCGTGCCAGCCCCACTTCACGCGAGAGTTGCCCGCGTCGATGGCGAGGATCATGGCGCGCTCCCGCGCACCGCCGTCCCGCGAATCACCGTCCCGCTATGGATCGAGCGGACGCCGCGCCGGTTGCGCAGCAGCAGGCCGCCGTCGGCGGCAAGGCCGGCGGCAATGCCGGAAATCACCCGCCCGTCCGAGGTGCGCACCCGCATCGGTTCACCCTGTTGCGCATGCATGGCCTCCCACTCGCCCCTGAAGGCCTCGAATCCCGCGGCCTCGAATGCGCGCAGCGTGCGCACCATCTCAGCGACGATGCAGGTTGCGAGCTCGTTGCGCCCGGGGAGCGGTTCGACGAGCTCGTCGAGAGCTGCGCTGCGGCGCTTCAGGCGCGCGTCGAGGCCCGGGGCGCGGCGGCAATTCAGGCCGACACCGATCACCGCGGTGCACCGGCCTCCAGTCGAACGGGTTTCGATGAGGATCCCGCCGAGTTTGCCGCCGCCCCGGGTCGCCGGGGCAAGCAGGTCGTTCGGCCACTTGAGCGCTACGCCGTGCGCCCCGAGCGCGCGCAGCGTCTTCGCGATGCCCACCCCGATCGCGAGCGACAGGCCGGCCAGCCGGCCCGCGTGGCCGGAGAAATGCCAGCGCAGGGAAAACGTCAGCGCCGTGCCGGGGCCTGCGTGCCAGCGCCGGCCCCGGCGGCCGCGGCCGGCGGTCTGCTCTTCGGCGAGCAGCAACACCGCAGCCTCCTCGCCGCTGCGCTCCAGCAACTCGGTATTGGTCGACGCGCAGCGGTCGCGCACCTCGACGGCGAGCGAGGCGTCCTGCGCGGCGAGGCCGTCAAGGATCGCATCGGCGTCGAGGGCATCGGGCAGCAGAGCGGAGGTGCGCGGCCCCTGCATGGTCAGAACGGCCGGCCGTTCGGTTTCAGGCGGATGCCGCGCGCGAGGCGCTTCCAGGGAAATTCGCTCGGGTCGGCGATCATCGGGCCCGGCGCCTTGGCCACCAGGATCCGCTCCGCGATCGGCGTGAAGTCGGCGCGAAAGTGCACCGAGCTCTTGTTGACTAGGATTGCCTGCGTGGTCGGTTCGATGCCCACGAACCGGTACAGTTCCTGGTCCGCGAGCTGGGTTTTCTTGCTGGCAAGCACGATGCGCACGCCGTCGATGGAGAGGCACGCCGAAAGGCCGAGTTCCATCCTGGCGCCGCGGTAGAAAGGGCCCTTGCACAGCAGTTTTCCATCGGAGAGGGCCTCGACAAGGAAGCTGCCTTTGAGCGGCGCGTCGCCGGCCACGCCGGACTTGCCGCCGAGGGAGAGTTCGATCCGACTGCCGACGCCTGCCCGGTGCGCGGCTTCGGCCGCCGCGGGGTCCACCATCACACCGAGCGCCGCGCGCTGCACCCGATTGGCGAGTAGCGCGCGCAGCATTCCGGTGGTGTCGGAATCGCCACCCGCGCCCGGGTTGTCTTGCGTATCGGCGATCACAACCGGGCGGGTGGCCTTGGCCGCGATCGTCAGCGCAAGCTTGACTGCCTCGTCCGCCGAATAGACCGGGGCATCGAACTCGCCTTCGATCGATTCGATGCGACGGGCGAGCGAGTCGGCGGTCGTCGCGGCCGCACCTGCACTCAGTCCATACGCCAGCACTACGGGTCCGCATTCCGGGAAATCGGCCGCCGGGAACCCAGGGGTGAACGACAGCGTCGGCACGTCGCGCGACTCCATCTGCGCGAGTTCGGCGTACAGGGCCCTGGAAGGCTCGAGATCGGTGCACTGCGCCGACAGCGGGATCAGGAACGGGATGCGCCGCATCGCCGCGTGCGGGCGCGCCATGCCTTCAAGGCGTTGCGCGAGCAGGAACGCCGTGCGGCCACCGGTGTCGGCCATGTCGATATGCGGGTAGGTGCGGTAGCCG
>JANNWA010000652.1:0-7514 GCA_031408275.1 Pseudomonadota bacterium | reverse complement strand
GCGCCTTATCCTCGCCACCTACGAGAACGACGTGCTCGACGAGTTCTTCCGCACGGGAAAGTACCGCGTGAGGAAGGCGAGCGAAGTGCACGCCACGTCCAGCCCTTCGATGGACATCTCCAAGGCTTCGAACTTCGAGCGCTACGTCTGCGACATCCTGCGGCGCGACACCTCCCGCCTCAAGGGGTCGTGGGCCGGGCTCGATTCGACGGGCGCGTTCGACCTGTCGGGCGAAAAGTTCCGCGACATGATCGCCGCTACCGGGTTCAGCTCCGGGTCGAGCACGCACGCCGACCGGATCTCGACCATCCGGGGCATCCACGAGGACCACGGCGTGATCGTGGACACGCACACCGCCGACGGCATCAAGGTCGGGCTGCAGTACCGCGAGGAAGGCGTGCCGCTGATCTGCCTCGAGACCGCCCAGCCGGCGAAGTTCTCGGAGACCATCCTCGAGGCACTCGGCCGCGAGCCGGAGCGCCCACCAGGCTACGGGAACATCGAGGCGCTACCGCAGCGCTTCGAGGTGATTGACGCCGACGCCGAGCAGGTCAAGGCTTACATTGCGGCACGGACTTGAAGCTTTCTGTCCTCGACCAGTCCACCTCGTCCCAGGGCCGCCCGCAGAGCGCCGCCATCCGGGAAAGCATCGAACTCGCGCAGCATTGCGACCGGCTGGGCTACCACCGCTACTGGGTGTCCGAGCACCACCACAGCGACAGCATCGTAGGCAGCGCGCCGGAAGTCCTGCTCGCGGCCATCGGCGCCACCACGCAGCGCATCCGCATCGGCAGCGCCGGGGTGATGCTGCCGCACTACTCGGCGCTCAAGGTGGCCGAGCAGTTTCGTGTGCTGGAGGCAATCGCGCCGGGCCGGGTGGACCTAGGCGTCGGGCGCGCGCCCGGTTCGGACCGGCTCACGGCGATGGCACTGAACCCGTACGCCAACGCGGCCGACGAGTTCCCGCAGCAGGTGATCGACCTGCAGGCCTGGGTGTCGGGCGTGCCGCTGCAGGAAGGCCATCCTTTCCGCGCGATCAAGGCGCATCCGACGGGGCCGACCCATCCTCAGGTGTGGATCCTCGGCAGCTCCGACTACGGCGCGCAGCTGGCGGCGCACTTCGGCCTGCCTTATGCCTATGCGTATTTCTTCAGCGATGGCCGCGGCGTGGAGCAGGCGCTGGACCTGTACCGCCGCAACTACCGCCCGAGCGTCGCGCATCCCAAGCCGAAGGCGACGATCTGCGTCTGGGCGCTGGCCGCCGACACGGAGGCCGAGGCCCGGCGACTGCTGCAGACGCGCGAGCTCTGGCGCATCGGGTTCGAGCGCGGCCTGCGCAACCCGCTGGTTTCGCCTGAAGAGGCGGCTGCCTATCCCTACACGGACGCCGACCGCGCGACGATCGAGTCCCTGCGCCGCAAGGCGTTCGTCGGCACCGGCGAGCAGGTGGCCGGCAAGCTCACCGAGCTTGCCGAGCGCCTGGAACTGGATGAGTTGGTGGTCGTCACCTGGACGTTCGACCCTGCGCCGCGGCGTCGTTCGTACGAGTTGCTCGCGCAGGCGTTCGGGCTTTAAACCCGGCGGCGACATGATCATGTTGATCTGCTGGCGTGAGGTCGTGTCCCGAATGCTGACGACATCGACGAATTCGCTCGGGGGCCGCTGCTACGCAGGCGCATCAAGTCCCAGGCTTTTCCTCGCAATCATCTGGAAATCGCGTGCGACGTCCTGGTAGTCTGGTTTTTCCGCCCCGTAGATCATCGCGTTTACGAAGCGGTAGTACCAATCTTGGAAGCGTTTATCGTTGGTCAGCGCTTCCAGAGCGCGAGCGGTTTCTGCCTTTGCATCGGCCGCGTATTCGGGATGCTGAGTGGCAAATTCGGTCGCGTCGTTTTTCGAGATCTCAACCGCCAGCTTCGATACAAGATTCTGCTCAAAGACTCCTGCCGCTGACAGTCGATAGACATCGTAGAGGTGGCGCACGAGGGTAACGTCAAACTCACCGCGGGTTCTACCGCACAGCTCCTGAGAGACGCGGCGCGTGAAGCCGACGAGCTTTTCCGCTACGTTTTCCGAAACGTTCAGGCAATGCACTGCCCCCGACCGGGACAGCTTCAGTTTTGATGAGACGAGCGTTTGCACTTCGCATGGGATTGTCGCGATGCGGGGGCTGGATGCGTTGAGTTCGATTACTACGTCAGCACGGATTGCTGCGTGCGGACCGAAGCTGGTCTTGTACGGGAGCAGTATCTGGTTATAGTTGTTGCTGTCCTTCGATTTGATGTGCTTTGGTTCTATCTCATATCCGAGCTCACGTAGCGTGGCAACGGCGGTATCACGAAAGTCGCCGAGTAGATTGCGGCGTGCGTTCCTGCTTAGCTTGCCGTCAACGACGTTAAGTTTGAAATCCACATCCTCCGACATGCGTTCGACGAGGCGATGCGCCTTGGAGAGACTTGTGCCGCCGCAGAAAATCACGCCTATTTCGGCGTTCCGCAGACCTGCTATCGCGAGGAGTGCCTCGGTGATGAAAACGTCTTTTTCGAGCATCGCTTCGGGCAGGCGTGCGAGCTGGTCATCCGCTTCCCGGACATCGCTAAGGAGCTTTGCGTCGGAGCGACTGAGCTGTTTCATAGGTAATTTTGTCGCGGCCGAATCGGATCGCTCTTGAAATTCTCCTGCCTTCGAGGTTGATGGCTTGGCTCGCCGGTATCTGTGTGGAGCGCCCCTCGCGATAGGCGAGCGCTGCGGAGCTAGGCGAGACCTTGTAGCCCAGTTTGCGCAATCCTTCTGTTGCCACGGAAATGAGCGGCCTGGTGGGAACCGGTTTTCCAGTCACCGTGGATCGCCGGGCTTTTGCGTAAATACCGTATCCCACGCGTACCAGCGCCCCGTTGCGGACGAGCTTCCGCAGCGCCCGACCCACTTGGTCGTAGCCGCCGAGACCCAGAAAATCTTCGCGCACGAAAGCGCTCGCTCGCCGATTGGCGGCGACGCGATTCTGGATCTGCTGAGCGAGGTCCGGTTTCCGAGGCATTTTCTAAAATACGACACTTAAAACTTAAATTATACTTTAAATACAATAATATAGTAAATACTAAAATACAATTTACTATTTCAAAGATACGGCACTTATACTTGGAAATATCATTATTTATCATGTACTTGTTTCACACAAAACAAAATACCGAACAACCCGCTGCGACACAACGACACGATTGCGCGGCCTCACGCATCTTCCTCAGGCGGCCGCACGTCCCTGAACCGGACATACAGCAGCAGGTCGTAGACGATCTTCAGCCCTCCCGCGGCAATCAACGGCCAGCCGAAAGTCGAAATCCCGAGCAGGTACCCGGCCAGCAGCGGGCTCACGGCCGACGCAAGGCTGCGCGGCACCGAGGTGATGCTCGCCGCCGCCGGCCGCTCCGCCGGCGAAACGACCGCCATCACGAACGAGCTGCGCGTCGGCACGTCCATCTGCGATAGCGCGCTCCTCACGAACAGCAGCGCGATCGCCCAGGCGAGGTCGGGCACGAACGGGATCGCGATGAGGCACAGGCTCGAAGGGATGTGCGTGAAGACCATGGTGTTGATCAGGCCGTACCGCCCGGCGATGCGCACCGCGACGAGGTAGGAGCCCGCGGTCAGCAGCCCGGTCCAGAAGAAGATCACCCCGGCCGTGGTCAGCGACAGGCCGAAGCGCTGGTAGAGCCAGAGCGCAACCATCGATTGCACGACAAAGCCGCCGCCAAAGGCATCGAGGCTGAAGAGCGCCGCGAGGGTGTAGACGGTCTTCTTCGATTTTCCGAGGGGCGCGGTCGGCTTCTGCGCGTCAGGAACTAGCGCCTTGGGCAGGCTGCGATAGACCAGCGCTGACAGTCCGGCGAGCAGGGCATAGAACACGAACATGCCCTGCATCACCGCCAGCGGTGCGACCCCCTGCGCGCCGAGCCACGCTGGAAGCCCGACCGCGAGCGAGCCGAATGCCGCCACCAGCGAGCCGACGAGGCTGTAGCGTGCGAACACCGCCGTACGCTGCCGGTCGGTGACTACCCGCGAGAGCACCGCATGCTCGAGCGGCAGGAAAACGCTTACGTCGCCGCTGGATGGGTTCAGCGTCCCGACCAGCGCGATCAGCAGCAAGGGCCAGAACGTCGTGAATGCAGCGAACCCGAGCCCGGTCACGGCCATCAGCAGCGTGGCGGCGAGCAGCAGCGACCGGTAGTGGAACCGGTAGGCGTGCAGGCCCACCAGCAGAGTCAGCACGCCGGAGCCCAGCAGCGTGGTGGTGGCGATGACGCCGACCTGCAGCGGGGAAAAGCCCAACTCAAGCAGGTAGACCGGGAGCAGCAGGCTGACGAAGCCGTCCCCGAACGCGCGCAGGCCCTTCGCCACCAGCAGGTGGTTGACGTGCGCAGGGCCTGCGTGCTGGTTCATTTGCCGCCGAAGCTGAAGTCGTCGAACAGGGTCACGCTGTCGGCCTTGGTCCACACCCCGACGCTGCCGGCTCCGGAGATGCGGATGTCATCGACCTCGATGTACGCCTTGCCGTCGAGTATCACATTGATTCGCGTGCCGCTGAATTCGACCCTGAGCAGGTGCCACACGTTGCCTGGTACCGGGGCATCGACGTACTTGATCGTCTTGCGGCTGCCGTTCTCTGTGTAGTAGAGCGACACGTTGTCCTCCAGCGCGTTGGCGCGCGCGACGTAGTAATTGTCGCCGTCCTTCCAGCGCCACACCACCCCGCCAGCCTGGTCCTCCTTGCCGGAAACCGGCTTGAAGCGCGTTTCGACGAAGCCGTCGGTGACGGACACGCCGGTGCGCACGCACCACGGAAACGTAGCGGTGCCGGATTGCTTCAGCACGTTGGGTTTGCTCGGTGCGGACGGGTCGGCTTCTATCGTCCAGCGCGGCATGCCGCGCCCGGTCATTCCCGCAACCCAGCCGGTCGGAAGCAGGCCTGGCGTGTCGCTGTCGAATCCCGCGGTTTCGGCGAGAGCAGTCATGGCGCAGCCATCCTTACCGGCCCGCCCGCCGCTTTCCAGCCCGAGTGACCGACCTTCATGTAGCTCGCGTCGAACCCGGCTTCGCGCAGCGTGATCGCGGTCTTGCACCCGACGTGGAATCCGTAAGCGCAATAGACGACCACCGGATCGGCCTTCGAAAGCTCGCCCATCCATTCCTGCACACGTTCCGGGTCGCGCCAGGTGGCGCCTTCGGCGATGTCCTGCTGCCTCGACACGAAGTGCCGCGGACGCGCATCGACCAGTTGCACCGGCTTGCCGCTCTTCATCATCTCGCGGACTTCCTCGACCCCGAGGCCCGGGAGGTCGCCGAATTCCTTTTGCACCAGCGGCCGAGGTGGTGCAACCCGGGTTGCATCCTCCAACAGGCCTTCCACCCCGGCCCAGTCGACGTTGCGCAGGAACGTGTCCACATAGGCGGGAGCGTTGGCGCCAAAGTCGATGTGGTAGGCGTGCTCGTACATGTCGATGGCGAGGATCGGGATCGCGCCCGCCACGGTCTGACTATGGTCGGAGGCGTACTGGTTCACCAGGCGTCCGTCACGCGGCACCCAGCTGAGCACCACCCATCCCGAGCCACCCCCGAGTGCGCAGGCCAGCGCGCGGAACTCGGTCTTCCATTGCTGGAAGGATCCGAAGTCGCGGGAAAGGGCTTCGCTCATCCCGGGCGTGGGTTGCCCCTCTCCGCCGAGGTTGGAAAAGTAGAGTTCGTGCAGTACGGTCGAATTGAGCACGATGAGTTCGTCCCTTTTCAGCCCGCTCAGCACATACCCGGGGGTCTTCGCGTAGTCGAGCGACTCGAGCTGCTCGGTGATCGCATTGAGCTTGCGCAGGGCGCCGCCGTAGTTGTTCTCGTAGTGGCTTTCGATCAGCTTGAGCGAAAGCCCGTTGAGGGTCCAGGGACGGCAGTGGATTTGCTTGAGTTGGTATCGCATGGCAGTGCCTCCAATCACGATGGAAAGGCGTTCGCGACCGGGAGAACCCGGCGGACTGGCACTGTAGGAATCTGGGATTTCGACAGTGCCCGCACTTGGCGCGTAACGCTTGCAGGATCTGGACGGGGCACCGTCTTGGAGGGGATGACTTCCCGGGAGTCCTGTTAACTCCCGCGTGCAGACTACGCCAACAATCGGCCGCGTGCAAATATTTTTGGTACCGTAGCGCTTTCCGGCACGCCGCTTTCAGTGAGGATCCACATGCAAGAGACGCACGCGCTGCACCGGGCGCTCGCGCGGGTGGTCGCCGTGCGGCCGGAAGAGGCGCGCGCGCTCCTGTGGTCGTTCGCGTATTTCTTCTTCCTGCTGGCGGGCTATTACGTGCTGCGGCCGCTGCGCGACGAAATGGGCATCGCGGGCGGGGTGCGCAACCTACAGTGGCTGTTCACCGCGACCTTCCTCGTGATGCTCGCGGCGGTGCCGGTGTTCGGCGCCCTCGTGGCGCGCCTGCCGCGCAAGCGGTTCGTGCCGCTGGTCTACCACTTTTTCGTCTTCAACATCGCGATCTTCTGGCTGCTGCTGACGTTCGATTTCGAAAAGGTGCACGTCGCGCGGGTGTTCTTCGTCTGGATCAGCGTGTTCAGCCTGTTCGCCGTGTCCGTGTTCTGGTCGTTCATGGCGGACCTGTGGGCGAGCGAACAGGGCAAGCGCCTGTTCGGGTTCATCGCCGCGGGAGGGTCGGCGGGTGCGCTGCTCGGGCCTTCGGTCACGGTGGTGCTCGCCGTGCCGTTAGGGCCGGTGAACCTGCTGATCATCGCGGCGCTGCTACTGGAACTCGCCGTGTTGTGCGCGCATCGCCTGGAATCGGCTGTGCCGCGGACAGGGGAGGGGACTACGGGCGTGGCAAAGGCGGTCGAGGCGGAGGCAATCGGTGGCGGATGGCTTTCGGGCATTGCACTGCTGCTGAAATCCCCCTACCTCGGCGGCATTGCACTGTGGGTATCGCTTCTGTCTCTTGCGGGGACATTCCTGTATTTCCAGCAGGCCAGCATCGTGGCTGCCGCCTCGGACGATCCGGCGGTGCGCACGCGCATCTTCGCCACGATCGACCTCGCCATCGGGATCGTGACGATCCTCGTGCAGTTCCTCGCCACCGGGCGCCTGATCGCGCGCTTCGGCGTGGGCGCGGCCGCGGCGGCGCTGCCGCTGGTGTTCGCGTTGGGGTTCCTTGTGCTGGCGTTTTCTCCCGCGCTGCTGGTGGTGATCGCATTCCAAGCCGCGCAGCGGGCCACCAATTTCGCGCTCTCCAATCCGGCTCGCGAGGTGCTGTTCACGGTCGTCGACCGCGAGGAGAAATACAAGGCCAAGAACGTGATCGACATCGTGGTGTTCCGCGGCGCTGACGCGGGCAGCGGGTGGATCTTCTCGGCGCTGCGCGGGGCGGGCGTCGAACTGTCGTCGATTTCTCTCGCCACCGTGCCGGTGGCTGCGCTCTGGCTGGCACTGGCGCTGGCGCTCGGGCGCGGGCAGGCGCAGCGCGCCGCGCGCCAGG
>JANNWA010000651.1:0-6301 GCA_031408275.1 Pseudomonadota bacterium | reverse complement strand
GTAGTACTGCTCCTCATCGACGGCCTGGGATACAACTACCTCGCTGCCCGCGGCGCCGGTGGCAGCCTGGCACGGCACCTGGCCGGGCGCATGACCTCGGTGTTCCCGTCCACCACGGCCAGCGCGATTACCACCACCTTTACGGGCCTTTCGCCTGCCGAGCACGGCCTGACGGGCTGGTACACGTGGTTCCCGGAAGCTGGCACCATCGCCGCCGCCTTGCCTTTCAAGCCGCGGGGCGCGGGCGAAACCCTGGAGCAGCGCGGCGTCGCCCCCGCGTCCCTTTACCGCGGCACCCCGCTCTTCGATTCCCTGGAAACGCAATCGTATGTGGTGTCCTACCGCCCGATCGTGGACTCGAACTACAACCGCCATTTCTGCGGGCGCTCCAACCGCCTCGCGTACGACAACCTCGCGGGATTCGTCGCGCAAACCGAAGCGGCGGTGAAATCCGGCAGCGGCCGCAAGTTCGTCTACGCCTATTACCCGGAATTCGACACCAGCTCGCACCGCCACGGGGTGGCGAGCGCCGAGTCAGCGGCGATCTACGCCCAGGTCGACGCGGCGTTCTCCGACCTGCTGCGGCGCCTCTCCGGCACCGACACCGCGCTGATCCTAACGGCCGACCACGGATTCATCGACTGCCCCGCGGAGAACGCGCTCGACCTGGCCGACTGCCCGGGGCTCGATGCCCTGCTTGCGCGGCCGCTTACCGGCGAGCGGCGCGTGGCGTTCTGCCACGTGTTGCCCGGAAAGAAGGAGGAGTTCGTCGCGCGCGCATCGGCCTGGCTGGAGGGCAAGGCGGACATCCTCCCCGGGTCTGTGGCGCTCGGCGAAGGCTGGTTCGGCAACGGGGACCTGCATCCACACCTCGCCGCGCGGGCCGGTGACTTCGTGCTGATGATGCGCGAGCCGTACACCATCAAGGACTGGGTGCCAGGCGAACCCCGGCACCTGCACATCGGCAACCACGGCGGGATGTCCGCCGACGAAATGCACATCCCGCTGGTATTCGCGCGGGTCTAGCGGAGAAAACCATGAAAGCGAACGTGAACGGCACCAACCTGTATTACGAAGCCCACGGGACCGAGGGACCCTGGCTTACCTTCAGCCATTCGCTCGCCTGCAGCACGGCGATGTGGGGACCGCAGATCGCCGAATTTTCGCGCCGCTTCAGGGTGCTCTCCTTCGACACGCGCGGCCACGGCCAGAGCGACGCCCCGCCGGGACCTTACACGCTCGAACTGCTGGCGGACGACCTCGCAGCGTTGCTCGCCAAACTCGGGATAGCGCACACGCATTTCTGCGGATTGTCGATGGGCGGCATGATCGGCCAGACGTTCGCGCTCAAGTATCCCGGCGTGTTCAGCAGCCTGACCCTGGCTGATACCACCAGCCGCTATCCGGCCGAAGCGGCGGGGGCATGGGCCGATCGCATCAAGACTGCGCAGACCCAGGGGATGCAACCGCTGGTCGAGTCGACGCTCGCGCGCTGGTTCACCGAACCCTTCCGCGCCGCGCGGCCGGACATCACGAAAACGATCGGCGCGCAGATCGCCGGCACGCCGGTGGCGGGCTACTCGGGCTGCTGCGAAGCAATCCCGAAAATAAACCTGACCCAACGGCTCAAGGAGATTGCCTGCCCGATCCTCGTCATCGTCGGCGAGCAGGACATGGGCACACCCCTTGCGATGGCGCAGGAGATCCACGCCAACGCGCCCGGCTCGACGCTCACCGTCCTCTCACCCGCCGCGCACATCTCGAACCTCGAGCAACCCGAGGCGTTCAACACCGCTCTGGACGGATTCCTGAAGCGCTCGGTGTAGCTCGACCTATCGAGTCCCGATCCCGGCAGCCGCCTGGTCGAGGAACACCCTCGACTGGACGAGTACCGCCTCGCGCCAGCGCGGGTCGCTGGGGTAAAACGCCTCCACATAATCGGCGTGCACCTCCCGCGCCCGGGCGGGGTTTTCCTGACCGTGGCAGCGCAGCCAGCGCCCGGCCATGTTCGCGCGCTGCATGTCGGGACGGCTGCGCGTGCCGAACTCGATCACCACGGCCGTCGTCTCGGCGGCTTTCAGTTCCGCCTGGAAAGCGTCTATCAGCAAACCCTTGTACACGGCCAGCGCCTTGTGGGTCGAACCCTGGCGGTTGACCGCGCGTTCGCCCCACCAGGCCCGCGCGCGCTCATAGGCCGGCGAACCGGCCGCGTGAAAACACAGGAACACGTGGTCGAGGTAAGGCCCGATCCCGGTGTGCAGGTCGATGAGCGCGGCACGCTTGGCATGGCCGACATGTGTCCTGACCGCCGCGCGGAAAACATCGTTCGACCACTGCGCGCGACGCCCGCCGAAAAACACGCCATCAGGGTGCCCGTACTGCCCGCCGTTGTAGGCGTCGGAGAATGCCTGCTCGCCGTTCTTGTCCCGGAACGCCTCCAACGCGGCGAACGCGCCGCCGACGCCGGCCTCGTCCCAGCGAACGGGAGAGATCCCGGGATGCAGCGCGTCGTAACCCGGATTCGGCGGGTACGGCAGCGAGTGGTCGACGAAATTCCGGTTGAGGTCGACGTTTTCTTCAGTCACCCGCATGCGGTGCGCGAAGCCCCAGGGGTTGTGCGCGTGCAGGAAAACCATCGCGCAATCCGGCGCGATGCGCTTCGCGCCGCCGTCGAGGATCCACGCGGTCTGCGCGGCGGACCCGGAATACCCTTCGATGCCGTGGGTGCCGCACCCGACGACCATCATGTTGGGCGCATCCGGCCGGCCGAGGACGGCGACGTCGAGATACAGCGCTTCGCCCTCCGGTCCCTTGAGGTCCGGGTGCAGGTAATGGGCGAGGTGTCCGCCGGCCGCCCGCGCGGCGTCGTGGAACTTGCCACGCGCCTCGCCATACGTTGAGGAAAATACCGACAGGTCAGCCATTGCGTACTCCTTTCCCTTGCGTTCAGTCGATGCTCAGTTGATGAACTGCAGCGGCAGCGCGGTGGTGTACTTGATCTGCTCCATCGCAAAGCTCGAGCTCACGTCCGAGAGCCCCGGGGTGCGGATGAGCTGCTTGTAGACCGCGTCGTAAGCGGCGATGTCGGGCACCACCACGCGCAGCAGGTAATCCACCTCGCCGCTCATGCGATAGAACTCCATCACCTCGGGAATCGCGTTCACGTTCTTCGCGAAGCCCTTGAACCAGGCCGCGCTGTGCTGGCTGGTCTTGATGGCCACGAACACAGTGACGCCCGCGTTCAGCGCCGCCGCATTGAGGAGCGTCACCCGCTTGCGGATCACGCCTTCGGCCTCGAGCCGCTGCACGCGCCGCCAGCACGGGTTGGGCGACAGCCCGACCTGCCGCGCCAGCTCGTTCACGGTGAGCATCGCGTCTTCCTGCAACAGCGCGAGGATCTTCTTGTCTATCGCGTCCATCCGCGCCTCAGTCGAGCCGGATGCCGAGCTTGCGGATCGCCGCGCCCCAGGCCTCGTAGTTGGCTTTCATGATGCGCCCGTGCTCTTCGGCCGTGCTGGCGACGACCGTGGAGCCGCCCTTGGCGAGCAGATCGCTGACCTCAGGCGAGCGCACGGCCTTCACGAACTCGGCGTTGACCTTCGCCACGAGCTCCCTCGGCATTCCCGGCGGCCCGAGCAGCTGCTCGAGGCCCGGCAGGTCGAAGCCGGGCACGCCCATCTCGCCCATGGTGGGCACATCTGGTATCGCAGGCAGCCGCTTGCTGTCGTTCACGGCGAGGATCTTCACCTTGCCGGCGCGCGCGTTCGCGACTGCGGTCGTCGGGCCGTCGAACACCAGCTGGATCTGCCCGGAAAAGAGATCCCGCACCGCGTCGGCGCTGCCCTTGTAGGGGACGTGCACGATATCAATCCCGGCATAAGCCTTGAGCATCTCGCCGTTGATGTGCGCCGAGGATCCCAGCCCGAAGGAGCCGTAGTTCACCTTTCCGGGATTCGCGCGTGCGTAGTCGATCAATTCCCGGACCGTGTTGTACGGCGCGCCCGCGGTCGCCACCAGCAGGGTGCGCGTGTACGAGCCCAGGCCGAGCGGGGTGAAATCCCTGAAGACGTCGTAAGGCGGGCTCGCGTAGAAATGCGGCAGCTGGCTGGTGGTCACCGTTATGGTGTACATCAGCGTGCCCCCGTCGGGCGGCGACTTGATCAGCTCGCGCGCCGCAATCGAGGTCGAGGCGCCGGGCTTGTTCTCCACCACGAAGGGTGCGCCGAGGTTCTGCGCCATGCGTGCCGCGATCGCGCGCGCCTGGATGTCGGACGCGCCCCCGGGCGGGAAGCCGCTCAGGATGCGCACCGGCTTGCCGGCGGGCCACTCCTGCGCACCCGCCGTGGCGGCAACCTGCATCGCGAGAACGCCTGCCACCATAGCGGCGAGTACATTCCTGGAAACACCGTTCATTGCTTTCTCCTTGGTTCGCCAAGTGGATTGGGCGGAGGGGGATTCCTGCCCGGGGCGTAGTTGCGCAACAGGTGCCACGGGCTCGGAAATTCGCCCACGGGCACTTCGATCAATGCGGGCTTGCGCGCCGCGAGCGCGCCGGACAGCGCTCCCGTCAGTGCGGCCGGCGTCGTGACGCGCACGGCGTCGACGCCGAACGATTCCGCCAACCGGACGAAATCGGGGTTCTGCAACTCCGCGCCGTAAGTGCGGCCGAACTGCCGCTTCTGCAGGAGCTTCACGTTGCCGAAATGCCCGTCGGTGAATACCACGCACACCACGGCCAGGCCATAGCGCTTCGCGGTGGCGAGCTCCTGCAGCGACCACCCGAAGCCGCCATCGCCCGAAATCGAGACCACGGCCCGGCCGGGATGCGCGGCCGCCACGCCGAGCGCGGTCGGATAGGCGAATCCAAGGGTGCCCTGGTAACCCGCAGTGATGAACGTGCCCGCAGCGCGGACCGGGAATGCGAGCGAGGACGGGTATCCCATCTGCGTGAGGTCCGGGACGAAAAACGCATCCTCCGGCATGGCCGAACGCAGTGCGTTGATCCATTCGAGCTGGGGGGCGATTTCAGCGAGCTGGGTCTCGCACCAGCCCCGCAACGCCAGCACTTCGGCAGAACGGCTCGCGCCTCTGAACGGGCCCAGCGAATCGGCGAGCGCCTCGAGCGCGACCCGCGCATCAGCGCGGATTCGCAGTCCTTCGGGCCTCGGCCCGCCCATGTCGGCGTCGGCGGTGTTGACGTAGATGGCCTTTGCGCCTGGTGCGAGCGCGGCTGGCGCACCCCCTTCGATGAATCGCGTGCCCAGCACCAGGACGACATCCGCGTGCGGCAGCAGGGCTCGCGAAGCCAGCCAGGTGAGCGCGAGGGGGTGGTGGGAAACCAGCGCGCCCGTGCCGTTCTCCGTCATCACCACCGGCGCCTGCAATGCTTCGGCGACGCGGGCCAACACACTCGAGGCTCGGGATGCGAGAACGCCGCCACCGACCACTATCACCGGCAGGCGCGCACCCTTCAGGAGGCTGGCAGCCGCGTCCAGGTCCCTTGGATTCGGCCGTTCCGCCACCGGCACCAGCGGTTCGGCGAGTTCCGCATCCCCGGCCTTCTGCAGCATATCCTGCGGGATTTCGACCGCCACAGGTTGGGGCCGACCGCTCCCCAGCTGCTCGAATGCCTGGTTGACAACGGAAACCATCTCCCCTGGATGCCGCACCAGCCGGTGCCATTTGGTCAGGAAACCGAGTATTTCGCTCTGCCCGCGGATCTCGTGCAGCATCCCCAGGCCCCGCCCGATCTGCGCGGAGGGAATCTGCGCGGCGATGAGCAACAGGCGCGAATTGCAAGCATACGCGGTGGCGAGTCCCGCGAGGGCGTTGAGCGTGCCGGGACCGGGCACCACCATCCCGACGCCGACGCGGCCGCTCGAGCGCGCGTAGCCGTCCGCCATGTAGGTGACCGCCTGCTCGTGCCGCGGCACGATGAAGCGGATGTCCGCGGCCCGCTCGCACAAGGCGTCGACCGCCCAGTCGAGCTGCACGCCCGGCACGCCGAACACGTCGCGCACGCCTTCGCGCACGAGCTGCCCGGCCAGCGCCTGGCCGCCGGTCATGTTCATGCGGTGCCGCTGCCCGGGAGTTTCGCGGCGAACTTCGAACCGCGCGCGCACATGCGCCCCTCCGCGGTCTGCCAGAGCTTCTGCTGTTCGTGCAGCATGCCCAGCGCGCGCGCGATGGTCTGGAAATCGTAGGCGGAAAACCGGTCGGCGATGTCCTGGTAGTAGAGCGGCGCCGCCTCGATGGCGGTGAAGATCTTCCCGGCGGCCTCGACCACCTTGTTCGGACCCGC
>JANNWA010000650.1:0-8993 GCA_031408275.1 Pseudomonadota bacterium | reverse complement strand
GGATGCCCGCGCATTCGACGTACCCACGCCCGCGACGCTCGACGCCTCGCTCGCCGCGATTGCGGAATACCGGCCGGACGCGCTCATCGTCCTGACTGCCGCATTGCTGTTTGCGCAGCGGGATCGGATCGCGGCGTTCGCGCTGAAGAACCGGATTCCCACCCTAGCGGGCGAATCCGAATTCGTCGATGCAGGCATGCTGATGGCGTACGGAACGCAATACACGGAGCTGTTTCGGTACTCCGCGATCTACGTAAAGAGGATCCTGTCCGGGGCCAAGCCGGCGGATATCCCGGTCGAGCAGCCGACCCGGTTCGAGATGGTGGTCAACCAGCGAACGGCGAAGGCCCTCGGCATCAAGGTCCCGCAAACCGTCCTGCTGCGCGCCGACCGGGTGGTCGAATGAACCGGCGCGATGCAATGCTGGCACTCGCGGCACTCGGCGCGTGCGGTCCCAGGCTCGCCGCTGCGCAGGCGCCGGCCAAATCCTTCGGCGTCCTCTCCCTGTCCAGGAACCCAAACTGGGGCGCCTGGATGCAGACACTGGAGAAACTGGGGTGGACTGAAGGCAAGAGTGTCCGCATTGAATACGCGATTGCGGACGGAAAGACGGACCGCTTGCCCGAACTCGCGGCGGGCCTCATCCAAAAAAATGTCGACGTCATATTTGCCGACGGCCCGGACGCGGCGGTGGACGCGGCGCGAGCCACCAAGACGATTCCCGTGGTGTTTTTCGGGGCCGCCTTCCCGGTCGAGCAGGGGATCGTCGAGACCCTCGCCCGTCCGGGCGGGAATGTGACGGGCGTCGCATTTCATTCGCCGTACGTGAAGCAGCTGGAGTTCGTCAGGCAGGTGGCTCCGCGCGCGAAGCGGGTCGCGCACTTCCGGATGCCGACGGCCACGCGAACGGTCAATGGCAAGCCGTTCGAAGGGCTCATCCCGCTGATCGAGTCCACTGCGAAGGGCATGGGACTGGAAATGAAGTCGTTTCGGGTAACCGGCCAGGAAGACTTCGAACAGGCCTTCAAGGACATCAAGGCGTGGCAGCCCCAGGCGCTGATCATCTACGCGACGCCCCCGACCCTCCTCGCGCGGCAGCGGATCGTGGATTTCGCCAATGCCAATCGTATTGCGAGCTTTTCCGATTGGCGGGGATTTACAGAGGCCGGAGGACTGTTTTCCTACGGCCCGCTGATAGCGGAGCTGAGGGCGCAAGCGGCAAGGCAACTCGACAGGGTCCTGCGCGGAGCGCGGCCCGCCGACCTGCCGGTGGAGTTGCCGGCGAGGTACGAATTCGTCATCAACCGCAAGACCGCGGCGGCCCTGGGCATCAAGATCCCGCAGGAACTGTTGCTGCGTGCCGACCAGGTTATTGAATGAACCGGCGCGACGCCGCCTCCGGCTGATCCATTCCGCGGCGTTGGCAGCCCGCAGACACACCACTGATCGCATTGCCGCTTGACGCCTTGTCTTTTATAAACGACAATACAACGTGACTGATGCGATCGAAGTCCTTCACTATCAGACGGGACTATGAGCAAAGAACACCTACCCGCAGCCGTTCCCGCTAAACCCTACGTTCTGGAGCGGCTCCGCGACCCGGCAACAGCGGCGGCCTACCTCAGCGCGGCGGCTGGAGAAGACGACGCTGGGGCGTTTCTCCACGCGCTCAGAAACGTCACCGAAGCGATGGGCGGAATATCCATGGTCGCGACCAAAACCGGACTCAACCGGCAGCAGCTCTACCGCACGCTTTCGAGAGAAGGCAACCCCGAGCTTCGCAGCTTGACGAAGATTCTCGGCGCCTCCGGGCTGCAGTTCATCGTGGCGCCCAAGCCGGCAAGAACGGTGCGCGCAGCGCGCAAGCCCCGCTCGAAAGCCGAATCGGTCTCCTAGGGTGCGCGAGGCTGTAGTGAAAAGACGCGACGCCTTGATCGCACTCCTCGTGCTCGGCGTTGCACCGCTTGCGTCCTTCGCCCAGCAGCAGGGCAAGGTCTGGCGCGTCGGCTACATTTCCGCGCGAACCGAGATCGGCCCGAATGACGCAGTGTTTCGACAGGGCTTGCGCGAGCTCGGATTCGTGGAAGGGCAGAACGTCGCGATCGAGTGGCGATTCGGGAAAGGCGAAACGGATCGGTATCGGGAGATCGCGGCGGAACTGGCCCGCCTCAAAGTGGATTGCATCGTCGCGGTCGGCATAGACGCAACGATGCAAGCCAAGATGGCGGCTTCTACGGTCCCCATTGTCATGGTGAGCGCCAATGAAGACCCTATTCGGCGCGGCCTGGTGGCAAGCTTTGCGAATCCGGGCGGGAACGTTACCGGGTTCACCGTCATGGGTCCGGACCTGGCCGGCAAACGGCTGAGGATCATCCAGGAGATCGTTCCCAAGGCATCGCGCGTGGCCATCCTCTGGGATCGCAACAGCCTGCCCGCTACGAGCCATGTCAAAGAGACTGAGGCTGCCGCACGTGCGTTGGCGATGCAGTTTCAGTCGCTGGATGTCGGCAACGCCGACTCCCTGGAAGGCGCATTCCAGGCGGCCGGCAAAGGCGGCGCGCATGCGCTGGTGATCGTGGGGACCGGCCTGATGAACGCCCACCAGCCGCGCATCGCGGGTCTCGCGGCGAAAAGCCGTTTACCGACGATATATACCACCTCTCAGTTCGTGGATGCCGGTGGACTCGTGAGCTACGCGGCGGACGGCATCGAGCAATACAAGGGCGCGGCGACTTACGTTGCCCGGATATTGAAAGGCGAAAAGCCCGCGAACCTTCCCGTCCAGCAGGCGACGAAGTTCGAGCTGGTCATCAACCTCAAGGCGGCAAAGCAGATCGGCCTGACGATTCCGCGCAGCGTGCTCGTGCAGGCGGACCGGGTGATCGAGTAATCACAAGCGGAACTCCCTTGCCAATCGAAAAGATCAATCCCCCTCAGGTCGCTCCGCCCGTGGCCTATTACAGCCACCTCGCGGTGGTGCCGGCCGGCCACAAGCTGCTCGTGCTGTCCGGCCAGGTCGGCAATCGCCTCGACGGCAGCATCCCCGATTCGCTCGACGATCAGTTCGAGCTGGCGATCCAAAACATCCTTGCGATCCTCGCGTCGCAGGGTGTCGGGCCAGAGGACGTGGTCAAGCTGAGCTGCTTTCTCTCGGAAAGGCCACAGAACTTCGTGCGCATCGGCGCGGCCCTGCGCAGCGCGTTTCCGGGCAAACCTCCGGCGCAGACTTTCCTCATCGTCGCGGGGCTTGCCTTTCCGCAACTGAAAGTGGAGATCGAGGCGACGGCGGCGGTCCGGGCGGGCGCGACGAATGGATCGGCCCGGAGCACTTGAGCGGCTCGCCAGGACACCGTTGCCAAATTTTGCCAAAGCGCCTAGGATCACGCCATGAGCACGATGAACATCTCCCTGCCCGACTCGCTCAAGGCCTTCGTGGATGAGCAGGTCACCCAGCGCGGATACGGCACGAGCAGCGAGTACGTGCGTGAGTTGATCCGCAAGGATGCCGACCGCCTGCGGCTGCGCAATATGTTGCTCGAGGGGGCCGCCTCGGCCCCGGCAACGCCAGCCGATGCCACCTATTTCGCATCGCTCAAAAAGCGCGTCCGGCGGCACGCGCCCGGGTGAAATCAAAGCCGGTCATCCCGCGCGCGCTGGCGAACCGGGATGTGGACGAGGCGATCGGGCATTACCTTGGCGAAAACGCCCCTCAGGCTGCACTGGGATTCATCGAAGCGCTCGAGGAAGCCTACATTCACATCGGCCGCCATCCCGCCAGCGGGTCACCCCGCTATGCGCACGAACTGGATCTGCCGGACCTGCGATTCTGGCCACTGAAGCGCTATCCGCATCTGATCTTCTACGTAGAGCGCAGCGACCACATCGACGTCTGGCGCGTGTTGCATGGCCAGCGCGACATCCCGTTCTGGCTGTCCGGGGACCCTCCAGTGATACCATAGTGATACCAGAGTTGCGGAGTTCGCGATGTCCATCTCCATCAAGCTTCCCGAGGACCTCAGAAAGCGCATCGCGCGCGTGGTCGAAGACACCGATCAGAGCGCGCATGCCTTCATGGTCGAGGCGATCCGGCAGGAAACCGAGCGCGCCGAGAAACGCCGCGGGTTCCTTGCCGATGCCTACGCCGCGCGCGCGGAGTTCCAGCGCACCGGAGCAGGCTTCGCACTGGCGGAATTGAAAGCACATTACCGCGCGAAGCTGCAGGGCAAGAAGACGCGCAAGCCGAAACTCGATCCGGTATCCAGCGTGTTCGGCTGCCTTGGCGGGCGAATCGACACCGACAAGCTCGTCCGCAAGCTGCGCGGCGACCCCGCAAAGTGATCGAATGAGGCGGCGCGACTCGACTTCCCGGGTAATCCGCGCTGCGGACCCCGCGGCTCCGGACCTTCCCGAGGGCGAGTCGACGCCCGAATCAAGAATGGCCCTCGTGTGGGAACTGACCCTGCAGTGCCTTGCGATGCAGGGAGGCGGATCGATTGAGCCCCGACTTCAAAGAACAGTTGTCCGAATTCAACGCCCACGGCGTTGAGTACCAAGGTAAAAGTGACGCAACTGTAGTCAGTCCGCCACCGCCTGGTACGCCAGCGCGCGCATCAGCGTCCAGTACTCCGACCGCGACGCCGCGATCCCGTTCTGCACCATGAACACCATGGCCATATCTTCCTTGGGATCCACGACGAACGAGGGACCAAACGCGCCGGTCCATCCGTAGCTGCCCACCGAACCCATGGCCGGGCTGCGGCCTGCGCTCACGCGCACCGCGAATCCCAGCCCGAAACTCTGGCCGGTGTCGGCCTTGGTGTCGATGACCGGGATCGGAAAATTGTTCACCTTCATGCTCTGGGGAATGTGGTCCGCAGCCATGTACTCGACCGTGGTGCGCGCAAGCAGGCGCACGCCATCGAGCTGGCCCTTGTTCAACAAGAACTGGCAGAAGCGCGCGTAGTCCGCGGCCGTGGAGACCATGCCCCCGCCCCCGGACAGGAAGTTCGGCTTCTTCGTGCGGTCGGGCAGCGGCTGGCGCTTGCCGGTCGCCGGGTCCACCTGCGGCTCGGCGATGCGACCGTGCTTGGTGGGCTCCACCCAGAACGCGGTGTCCGGCATCTTGAGCGGGCCCGTGATGCGCTGCGCGATCACCTGGTCGAGCGGCATGCCGGAGATCACCTCCACGACGCGGGCAAGCTACGCCGTCCCAGAGCTTTAGGCAATCGCACCGGCCCACGATAGTAGTATCGGGGAACCGAACCGCTCGCCGCGAAAGGAACGCCGATGTCCAATGCACGCGCCAAGCAGCAAGCCCTCGCCGCCGTCGACCGCTATCTGGCGGGCCTCAATGCGCGCGACACAGCAATGATCCGCTCCGCGTTCAACTTCCCGCACCTGCGGATCGGGACCAAAGGCAACCTCGCGCGCTTCGAGAAGCCCGAGGACTACGATTTCAGCCATTTCCTCAAGTGGACCAGCGGCGACGGATGGCACCACACCGGTTGGGACAAGACCGAGGCGGTGTTCGCGACCGAGGGCAAGGTGCACGTCGCCGTGGATTTCACCCGCTACCGCGAGGACGGCTCGGTGATCGGGCACTACTTCTCCCTCTATGTGGTGACCCGCCAGGACGGGCATTGGGGCATCCAGGTCGGCTCCGGCAACGGCACGTGAAGGGCGATCCTGTCCCGGCAATCACCGAATCGGCAGCCACCGGCGAGACTGCGCGGATCTTCGCCGACCTGCGCGCCACGCTCGGGGTCGGCGTGGTCAACCTGATCTGGCGCCATATCGCAACGTTTCCCGGCGCGCTGCCGTGGGCGTGGGCAACGGTGAAGCCCGCCTATGTTTCGGGCCGCGTTGCGGTGGAGGCGCAGCGGCTCAAGGCTGGATTGTCGATGCCCGGATTGCCACCCTGGCAGAACGCGGTGCTTCGCTGCGCGGGCATCGATACGGCGGGGGAAGCGTCGATCCGACGGATCCTCGCGTCCTACAACCGCTCGAACGCGATGAACCTCGTGGCGCTCTCGGCGCTGGTGCGCTGCATAGACGGGGCGCCGGCCGACACCCAGATCGCCTCCGCCCCGCTGCAGCAGTCGCAGGAGGCCGCGATCGACGGGGCGCTCCCCAAACTGCTCACGCTCGATGAAGTCGCCCCGGATACCGCCGGCCTGGTCCGCCGGATCAACCTGCTGGGCGATCGCGACCAGGGCCGCATTCTCGCCAGCATGTACCGGCACCTTGCCCACTGGCCGGGGTTCCTCGCGCTGAGTTACACCCACCTGGCCCCGTTCGCGGCCGATGGCCGGCTTGGGAACATGAACGCGCAAGCGATCTCGCTCGGGGACAGCGCGGGCGCTCGCCTCCAAGCAAGCATGGCGGTCCTGCCCCTGCCCGATAGCGCTGACGAAGTCCGCCGCGCCGCAACAGACTTTATCGAGCATGCCATCGGCAAGATGGTGCCTGTGGCCGCGCTGCTCATGGCGGTCATGCCGAAGCAGGAATAACCGGAGCAAGCATGTCAAAAGAAACCGTCGACCGGATCAACGCGCTGCCCGGCTGGGTGAAGGAGATGGGGATCGTGATCCTCACCGCCACCACCGAGGAGGTGACCTGCGAATGGGAGGTGCGCGAAAAGCACCACCAGGGCTACGGCATCGTGCACGGTGGCGTGCACTGCGGCGTGGTCGAGACGCTCGCATCGATCGGTGCGGCCATGGTCGCGCATCCGCGCGGCCAGAACATCGTCGGCGTGGAGAACAACACCTCCTTCATCCGCGCGGTGCGCTCCGGGAAATTGAGGGGACTCGCCAAACCCGTCACCCGCGGCCGCGCGAGCCAGGTGTGGGAGGTGTGGATCCGGGACGACAAGGAGCAACTCGTGGCGCAGGGGCGCGTGCGCCTGCTCTGCGTGGACAAGGATCGCGCGCTCGGCTGAGCGGTTGCGGGTTAGACTTGCCCGCGGATCCAGGTGCTGATGTACGCCGTGGCAACTGAAGGGGGACGGATGAACAGGCGTGACGCGGTACTTGGCCTTATCGCCCTCGGCGCCGCGCCGCTCGCCGCGCTTGCGCCAGAGGTGGCATGGGCGCAGAAGCGGGTCGCGCGGGTCGGCTTTCTCGGCACGGGCGCCCTGTCCGCTTCGCCGCACATCCTGGCGGGCTTCAAGGACGGTATGCGCTCGCTCGGCTGGACCGAGGGGAGCAACGTCGAATACCTCGTCCTGGCCGCGGACGGTTACGTCGAGCGGCTCGACGCCCTGGCGCAGCAGATGGTCAGGGAGAACGTCGATGTGATCGTCGCTGGCCCGCCGCCCTCGGCGGTCGCCGCGCGCAAGGCGACGCGCACGATCCCGATCGTGATGGGGAACGTGCCGGACCCGGTCGCGCTGGGGCTGGTGGCGAGCCTGGCGCGGCCCGGCGGCAACGTGACCGGGGTCTCCAGCCAGACCTCGGCGCTGGTGGGCAAGCAGTTCGAGGTGCTCAAGGAGATCGTGCCCGGCGCCAAACGCTTCGGCGTCCTGTACAACGGCAAGAACCCGAGCGCAGAGGCGTTCCGCGAGGCCGCCGCCAAGGCGGCCGCGACCTTGAACGTGGCGCTCGTGGAATCCGCGGCCAATCAGCCCGGTGAGCTGGCCGCGGCGGTGCAGCGCCTCGCGCGCGAGGGCGCGAAGGCGGTGGTGGTTCCGGCCGATCCGATGATGCTGGGCGCGCGCGGCGTGCTCAATTCGCTGCTCGGCACGGCGCGCCTGCCCGCCGCGTTCGCCAACGGTGACCACACGCTGGACGGCGCGCTCCTCAGCTACGCACCTGACATCGTCGAGAACTTCCGCATGGCCGCCGGTTACGTGGACCGCATCCTCAAGGGCGCCAGGCCGGCAGAGCTTCCGGTCGAGCAGGCGAGCAGGTTCGAACTGATGGTCAACCTGAAGACGGCCAAGGCGCTCGGCCTGAAGATTCCCCAGTCGCTGCTTGCGCGCGCGGACCGGGTGATCGAGTGAGATACCGGCCGCATCCGCTGGGCGAAGCCCTGAATTCAGAAAATTCACTTTTTGAAGTCATTGCCTGGAGCGGGTTACAGGGTAGTTCATGTATCTGTACCGGTACATCTTTCTCTGTAAATCGAGTCAATGAACAGGCGTGAAACCGTGCTTGCGCTGGCCGCCCTCGGCGCCGCGCCACTCGCCGCGCTCGCCCAGCCCGCGGCCAAGGTCTGGCGCGTCGGCGTCCTGTCCCCGCTCGGGCGGGACAATGCGCTCGATCCGCTGTTCATCGGTGCTTTCCCCTTGGGCATGCGCGAGCTCGGTTACGTCGAGGGAAAAAACCTGGTGCTCGAGTGGCGCTTCGCCGACGGCGATGCCGGGCGCCTGCCTGTCCTCGCTGCCGAACTCGCGGCATTGAACCTGGATGTGATCGTGGCCGTGGCGAACAGCGCGGCGCTCGCCGCGCAAAAAGCCACGACCACGACCCCGATCGTCATGACCACCTCCGGCGACCCTGTCGGCGGCGGCCTGGTCAGGAGCATGGCGCGGCCCGGCGGCAACATCACCGGGTTGTCGGTGCTGAGCCAGGAAATCGGCCCGAAGCGGCTCGAGATGCTGCGCGCCTTCGTGCCCAAGCTGTCCAGCGTTGCCGTGCTGTACAACCCCACCAAGGACCGGACCAATGCCGAAGGCCACGAGAAGCTGCTCGAAGCGGGCGCCAAGCTCGGCATCAGGATCCTGCCCGTGGAAGCGCGCACGCCCGCGGAAATCGACGCGGGTTTCTCCCAGATGCGCCAGCAGGGCGCAGGGGCGCTGATCGTGTTCCTGCAGCCGCTGTTCCAGCAACATAAGGACCAGATCGCAGCGTTGGCCCTGAAGCAACGGTTGCCGTCCATTGGCGCCGACCAGATGTATGCCCAGGCCGGCTGCCTCATGAGCTACGGCAGCAGCCTCGCGTATACGTTCCACCGCGTGGCGACTTATGTGGACAAGATCCTCAAGGGCGCCA
>JANNWA010000649.1:0-2501 GCA_031408275.1 Pseudomonadota bacterium | reverse complement strand
CCGCTCCTCCGGCCGCCAAGTCCGACCCCGCGTGGCGCGCCCGCCTGCAGGCGGGCACGCCCTTCACGGAGCGCGAGGGCAAGCAGTTCCTCGCGGCGCACGGCATCCCGGTCACGCGCGAGTCGCTCGCCACCTCGGAAGCTGAAGCCGTCGCCGCGGCTGTGGCCATCGGCTATCCAGCGGTTCTCAAGGTCGAGTCGGCCGAAATCGCGCACAAGACCGAGGTCGGCGGCGTAAAGGTCGGCCTCGTCGATGCAGGCGCTGTTGCTGCGGCGTACCGCGAAATCCTCGCCTCCGTCAAAGCGAAGGCCCCGCAGGCTTCCGTGGCCGGTATCGTCGTTCAGGAAATGGTCTCGGGCGGCGTGGAGATGATCGCGGGCCTGTCCCAGTGCGCGCCGTTCGGCATGTGCATCGTCACGGGCACCGGCGGCGTGCTGGTAGAACTCGTGAAGGACGCGTCGCTGGCGCTGGCGCCGATCGACCGCAGCCGCGCGCTCGAGCTGATCGCCTCGACGCGTGCAAGCAAGCTGCTCGAAGGCTTCCGCGGCGCGCCCCCGGCCGACATCGAAGGCTTTGCCGGCGTGCTGGTTGCGCTGTCCTCGATCGCCACGGCCTATGGCGACCTCATCGAGGCCATCGACCTCAACCCGGTTTCGGTATTGCCCGCGGGGCGCGGCGTGCGCGTCCTCGATGCACTGATCATCCCCAATAAAACTTCTCCCTGAAAGGAACCCACATGGCTACCTATTCCACGATCACCCTCGAACGCGAGGGCATCCTCGCCATCCTCACGCTCAACCGCCCGGACAAGATGAACTCGCTGTCCGACCAGCTGCTGGCCGACTTCCGCGGCGCTTTTGCCGAGCTCGAGCCGGACGAGTCGGTGCGCGCGGTGATCGTCACCGGCAACGGAAAGGCGTTCAGCGCGGGCTTCGACATCACGCCGCGCGAAAAGCCCCGCACCACCGTGCAAGACTGGCGCGACCACGCCAAGGACGGCAACGAGACCTGGCTCAAGGTCTGGAAGTCGCGCCTGCCGGTGGTGGCGGCGATCAACGGGTACTGCCTGGGCGGCGGCTGCGACCTGTCGATGACCTGCGACTACACCGTCGCGGCCGACACCGCGCTGTTCGGCGAACCGGAAATCGAGTTCTGCTCCGCCCCGCCGTTCCTGATCATGCCGTGGGTGCTCGGCATGAAGCACACCAAGGAACTGCTGCTGCTGGGCGAGCGCGTGAGCGCCCAGGAAGCGCACCGCATGGGCCTGGTGAACCGGGTCGTGCCGGCCGCGGACCTGATGGCGGAAGCGCGCAAGATCGCCCTGCGCCTCGGGCGCCTGCCCGCGATCGCCATGAAGCAGAACAAGGAGGCTCTCAACCGCGCCTACGACATGCGCGGGCTGATGGCCAACATCGATTACGGCCAGGAGATGTTCTGCCTGACCTCGATGGCCCCCTCCCCCGAGGGCGCGGCGTTCCGCAAGGTCGCGAAGGAGCAAGGCCTCAAGGCGGCGATCCGCTGGCGGGACGAGCAGTTCAAGTGAGGCGCTAGAATGGCGGCTTGCCAAGAAAGGATGCGGCCACCATGCCCTCGTTCGACATCGTCTCCGAAGTGAACAAGCAGGAAGTCAAGAACGCAATCGAGCAGACCAACAAGGAAGTCTCGACGCGCTTCGATTTCAAGGGCTCGGACGCGCGCGTCGAGCAGAAGGAGCTCGAGCTCACGGTATTCGCCGACAACGACTTCCAGCTGAACCAGGTGATCGACGTCATGCGCGGCAAGCTCGCCAAGCGCAGCGTCGATGTCCGCTTCCTGGAGATGAGCGAGTCCGAGAAGATCGGCGGCGACAAGATGAAGCGATTGATCACGGTCAAGAACGGCGTGCCGGTGGAAAAGTCCAAGGCCATCGCCAAGCTGATCAAGGAAGCGAAGATCAAGGTCACCACCAGCATCCAGGGCGACGCCCTGCGGGTGCAGGGCTCCAAGCGCGACGACCTGCAGGCGGCGATCGCGCTGGTGCGCGCGAAGGTGGAGGACATCCCCCTGCAGTTCAACAATTTCAGGGATTAGTTTTTAAAACTCAATACCCGGAGCCGCTATCCGGTCAGTTGATGTACCGATACCGGTACATTACCCCTTCGCCAGCCCCATGACCCAGCGGTCGTAGAGCCGGTTGGCGACCTGGTTGAGGTTCGCCAGCCGGTCCTCGATATCGACCTCCATCTCCTCGGGTTTCTGCACGGCGGGACTGTCGGACGCCTCGATCTCGTCGCGCCCGCCGGAGTACCAGGACCGCACCATTTCCGCGGTCATCTCGACATGGCACTGCAATCCGAGGTGCTTGCCGATGACGAAACCCTGGTTGGGGCAATAGGCCGACGCCGCGATCCGCGTCGCGCCGGGCGGCAGGGTAAAGGTCTCGCCGTGCCAGTGGAAGGCGGTGAACGGATCGAGCCCGCCGAACCACTCGCGCGCCAAGGCGTTGTCGGTGACCCGGACCT